>JBKHDD010000024.1:0-43033 GCA_046541515.1 Desulfococcaceae bacterium | reverse complement strand
CTTCGCCATCCGCGAGGGCGGACGCACCGTCGGCGCCGGCGTCGTCAGCGAAATCCTGGAGTAACGGGGGCGAAACAACATGATCAACGCGAAAATCCGCATTCGGCTGAAAGCCTACGACCACAAGCTCCTGGACCAGTCGGCCGCCGACATCGTCGATACGGCCAACAAGACCGGCGCCCAGGTGGTCGGGCCGATTCCGCTGCCGACCGAAATCAACAAATACTGCGTGCTGCGCTCCCCCCACATCGACAAAAAGTCGCGGGAGCAATTTGAAATGCGCACGCACAAACGGCTTCTCGATATCCTGGAGCCGACCCAGCAGACGGTGGACGCGCTGATGAAGTTGGACCTGTCGCCGGGCGTCGACGTCGAAATCAAACTCTAAGGGGTAGGCGGAACGATGTGTAACGGATTAATCGGACGCAAAATCGGCATGACGGGGGTATTTTCGCCCGACGGGCGTCTCATCCCGGTCACCGTGCTCGAACTGGGGCCCTGCGTGGTGACCCAGGTCAAGACCGAGGCGACCGACGGCTACAATGCCCTGCAGCTCGGTTTCGGGGAGCAGAAGGCCGAACGGATGAATCGTCCCCGTCGGGGCCACTTGCGGAAAAGCGGGGCCAGCAGCCGGGTTCTGCGGGAAGTGGATACCGACACCCCCGACGCCTTCAGCGTGGGGCAGGTGATTTCGGCCGACCTTTTCGCCGTCGGCGACCGGATCGACGTGATCGGAACGACCAAGGGGCGGGGCTTTTCCGGCGTGACCAAGCGGCACGGATTCGCCCTGGGCCGAAAAACCCACGGCAGCAAAAGCTACCGGATTCCCGGCTCCATCGGTTGCAGCGCCTGGCCGTCCAAGGTGGTCAAGGGAAAGAAAATGCCCGGTCAGTACGGCAACGCCCGGAAGACGATCAAGAATTTGGTGATCGTCGACATCCGCCCGGAGGAAAATCTTGTGCTGGTCAAGGGCGCGGTTCCGGGCGCCGCCTCGGGCCTGGTCACCGTTCGCAAGTCGGGAAAATCTTCCACCTAAATACAACCGCGGGGTCGCCCGGCGCGAAGGCCGGAAAGGCCGGTTCCGCCGGTGGATGAGAGGTCGTGTATCATGGCAGTGGTAGATGTGTACAACGCCAAAGGCGAAAAAGTGTCGGAGATGGAGCTGGCGGACGAGATCTTCGCCGTTCCGGCAAAGGCGCCGGTCCTGCATCAGGTGGTTCGGATGCAACAGGCCCGTCGTCGGGCGGGCACCGCCCAGGTGAAGCGCCGGGGCGACGTTCGCGGCAGCACCAAAAAGCTCTTCCGCCAGAAAGGGACGGGGCGGGCCCGCCGGGGCGACATCAAATCCCCTCTGCTTCGCGGCGGCGGCGTGGTGTTCGGCCCCAATCCCCGATCCTACGATTTCAAGGTGCCCAAAAAGGTGCGCAGGCTGGCGCTGAAGATGGCGCTGTCCAGCAAACTGGAGGCGGGCGAGATGATGGTGCTGGACCGGCTGGAGCTGGATCGGATCAAAACCCGCGACGTGGCGGAGGTGCTTGGGGCTCTGGGGCGCAAAAACGTGCTTTTGGTGACCGCGGAAGCCGACGAGAAGCTGGAGCGGTCCTCCCGGAACATCCCCGACGTCAAGGTGTTGCGGAGCGACGGACTGAACGTGTACGACCTGCTTCGGTATCGGGACGTGATTCTGATGGCGCCGGCCGTCCAAGCCATTGAAGGGAGGCTGTCCGCATGAATTCGTACCAGATTCTGAAACGGCCGCTGGTCACCGAAAAAACCTCGCTTCAGCGGGAGCTGGGCAACCAGGTTTCCTTCGAAGTTGACCGGCGGGCCAACCGGATCGAGATCCGCAAGGCGGTGGAAATGGCCTTCGGGGTGCGCGTCGGCGCGGTCCGGACCCAGCAGGTCAAAGGAAAGGTCAAGCGCCGCGGCCGAATTCTCGGCAAGCGCAAGGACTGGAAAAAAGCGATCGTCACGCTCATGCCCGGCGAACGGATCGATTTCTTCGAAGGAGTGTAGGAGTCTTCCATGGCAGTCAAAAAATCCAAGCCGACCTCACCGGGCCGACGCTTTCAGGAACACGGAACCCAGGAAGAGGTCACCCGAAAAACGCCGGAACGATCATTGTTGCGGCCCCTGAAGAAAAGCGGCGGTCGCAACGCCAACGGCCGAATCACCAGCCGTCGCAGGGGCGGGGGGCACAAGCGCCATTACCGGCTCATCGATTTCAAACGGGACAAAACCGGCATTCCAGCCCGGGTCGCGTCGGTGGAGTACGATCCCAACCGAAGCGCCCGGATCGCCCTTCTCCACTATGTGGACGGCGAGAAGCGCTACATACTGGCGCCGGTTGGGCTGGCGGTGGACGACATCGTCATGTCCGGGCCGGAGGCCGACATCCGGCCGGGCAACGCCCTTCCGCTGGCCAACATTCCCTTGGGCACCCACATCCACAACCTGGAGCTTCGAGCGGGCAAGGGCGGCCAGATCGTTCGGAGCGCCGGCGGCTTCGCCCAGCTGATGGCCAAGGAAGACCGGTACGCCCAGGTCAAGCTGCCTTCCGGCGAGGTTCGGATGGTGTTGCTCCGGTGCATGGCCACGGTGGGCCAGGTGGGCAACGTGGTGCACGAAAACATTTCCCTGGGCAAGGCCGGCCGAAAGCGCTGGCTGGGGCGGCGCCCCAAGGTGCGCGGCGTGGCCATGAACCCGGTGGACCATCCCATGGGCGGCGGCGAAGGCCGCTCCTCCGGCGGTCGCCATCCCTGCACGCCCTGGGGCGTGCCCGCCAAGGGCTATCGGACCCGGAAAAACAAGCAGACGGATCGGTACATCGTTCGCCGCCGCAGCAAGAAATAAACGGGCGCCCGGCCGCCCGGCCAACGTACAGCAGGAGTCAAGATGCCACGGTCGTTGAAAAAAGGCCCCTACGTGGAGCCGAAACTGATGGGTAAAGTGGTGACCGCCCAGGAGTCCCGAAGCAATCGGGTCATCAAGACCTGGTCTCGCCGATCCACCATTGTCCCGGAGATGGTCGGGGTGACGCTGGCGGTTCATAACGGCCGGAAGTTCATTCCGGTGTTCGTGACCGAAAACATGGTCGGGCACAAACTCGGCGAGTTTTCCCCGACCCGGACGTTCTACGGCCACGCCGGGGACAAAAAGTCGAAACTGAAGAAGTAAGGGGGGGGTCCGACGATGGAGGTCAGAGCGGTATTGCGATATGCGCGCATATCCCCGCTGAAAGTCCGCAAGGCGATCGGCGCGGTCAAGGGGCAGCCGGTGGAAAAGGGACTGAACCAGTTGAAGTTCATGCCCCAGAAGTCCGCCGGAATTCTGGAAAAGGTCATCCGCTCGGCCGTCGCCAACGCGGACCAGAACACCGGAATGGATGTCGATTCCCTGGTCATCCGCAACATCACCGCCGACCAGGGACCGGTTCTCAAACGTTTCAAGGCCCGTGCGCGGGGCCGGGGGACGCGGATTCTGAAACGGACCAGCCATATTACGGTCACCCTGGCCGAGAAGCTGGGCTAAAGAGGGAGGTGAGCGCTTGGGCCAGAAGGTAAATCCGATCGGGCTGCGGCTCGGCATTGTGAAAACGTGGGAGTCCCGCTGGTACGCGGACAAGAAGTACGCCGATTATATCTTCCAGGATCACGAGATCCGGAAGTTCGTCAAGAACGCGCATTACAATGCCGGCATTTCCCGGATTGAAATCGAGCGCTCCACCAAGCGGATCCGCCTGCGGATTTTCACGGCCCGACCCGGCATGATCATCGGGAAAAAAGGCTCGGAGATCGAAAAACTCCGAAAATCGCTGGAAAAGATGATCCGGCAGGAAGTGTTCATCGACATCCAGGAGGTCCGCAAGCCCGAAATTGACGCCCAGTTGCTGGCGGAAAACGTGGCCCAGCAGATCGAGCGCAGAGTCGCCTTTCGACGGGCCATGAAGCGGGGCGTTTCCTCGGCCATGCGCTTCGGGGCCAAGGGCGTGAAGATCATCTGCTCCGGTCGGCTGGGCGGCGCGGAAATGGCCCGGATCGAGTGGTACCGGGAAGGGCGGGTGCCGTTGCACACCCTGCGGGCCGATATCGACTACGGGTTCATCCAGGCCAAGACCACCTATGGCACCATCGGCGTCAAGTGTTTCATCTTCAAAGGCGAAATTCTCAAGCGCGACACCCTTGAGATGGGCGCCTAGCCGCCGGCGGAGGAGAGCGTCATGTTAAGTCCCAAAAAAGTCAAATTTCGGAAGCGGCAAAAGGGCCGGATGCGGGGGATGGCCCATCGGGGGTCCGATCTCAACTTCGGCGAATACGGCCTCCAGGCGATGGAGTGCGGATTCGTCAGCTCCAAGCAGATCGAGGCGGCCCGTATCGCCATGACCCGCCACGTCAAGCGTGGCGGGAAAATGTGGATTCGGATTTTTCCGGACAAGCCGATCACCAAAAAGCCAGCGGAAGTCCGGATGGGAAAGGGAAAAGGCGCCCCGGAAGGCTGGGTGGCCGTCATTCGTCCCGGCCGAATTCTTTACGAAATGGAAGGGGTCCCGGTGGAACTGGCGCGGGAGGCATTTCGGCGCGCGGCCCACAAGTTGCCCATCAAAACACGCTTCGTCGTGAGAGGTGAGTCGATATGAAGGCCAGCGAGATCCGGGAAATGAGTCTGGACGAAATGCGTCAAAAGGTCGGGGATCTGGATCAGGAGCTGTTCAACCTCCGGTTTCAGCACGGCGCCAAGCAGCTGGAAAACCCTCGACGCCTCGGCGCGGTTCGGCGGGACATCGCCCGTCTCAAGACCGTCATCCGAGAAACCGAACTCAAAAACGAAGCCAGGTAAGCCATGAAGAAGCGAGGGATGAAGCGGCAGCTGACCGGCACCATCGTCAGCGACAAAATGGACAAGACGGTGGTCGTCCAGGTGGAGCGATACGTCAAGCACCGGTTTTACCACAAATACATCCGGCGGCGCGCCCGATTCGCGGCCCACGACGAAGTCAACGCCTGCCAGGTCGGGGACAAGGTCGTCATCACCGAATCGAGACCCCTGAGCAAAAACAAGCGGTGGCGCGTGTCCCAAATTGTGACGAAGGCGGTTTAGCGAACAGGGGAATGAAAGATGATCCAGGCAGAGTCGAGACTGACGGCGGCGGACAACTCGGGGGCCAAAGTTCTGTATTGCATCAAGGTCCTTGGGGGCTCCAGGCGACGATACGCCAGCATTGGCGACATCATCGTCGTCAGCGTCAAGGAGGCCATCCCGAACGCCAAAGTCAAAAAGGGCGACGTGCTCAAGGCGGTGGTGGTGCGGACCAAAAAGGAAATTCGCCGCCCGGACGGTTCCTACATCCGGTTTGACGAAAATTCCGCCGTCCTGATCAACGCGAGCCGGGAGCCCATCGGAACCCGAATTTTCGGACCTGTGGCGCGGGAGCTTCGAGCCAGGCGGTTTATGAAAATCATATCCCTGGCGCCCGAGGTGCTGTGACCCAAGCCGCCAGGTTCCCGAGTGGAGAGCAGGCATTCATGAAGCCCAAGTGCCATATTAAAAAGGACGACAAAGTCAAGGTCATTACCGGGAAAGACGCGGGGAAGATCGGCAAGGTGCTGAAGGTCCTCCCCAAAAAACACCGGGTCCTTGTGGAAAACATCAATATCGTCAAGCGGCATACCCGTCCCAGCGCCCAAAATCGGCAGGGCGGCATCGTGGAGCGCGAGGCGCCGGTCCATTGGTCCAACGTCCAGCTCATGTGCAACAAGTGCGTGCAGCCGTCCCGGGTCCGCAGACGCGAACTGGAAGACGGAAAGAAGGTGCGGGTCTGCGCCAAGTGCGACGAGGTGATCGACGCCTGAGGGAGGGGAGCTCATGTCCGAGTTGAAAAACCGCTATGACGCCGAGGTGGCGCCCGCCCTGCGGGAAACCTTCGGCTACAAAAACGCCATGCAGGTGCCCCGCCTTCAAAAGGTCGTGCTGAACATGGGGCTGGGCGAGGCGATTCACAACATCAAGATCATCGACGCCGCGGTGGAGGAGCTTGCGCTCATCGCCGGCCAGCGTCCGGTGGTCACCCGGGCGAAAAAGTCCATCGCCGCGTTCAAGTTGCGGGAAGGCATGCCGGTGGGATGCCGCGTGACCCTTCGCCACGGGCGGATGTACGATTTTTTCAGCAAACTGGTCAATATCGCGCTGCCCCGCGTGCGCGACTTCCGGGGCGTTTCCCCCCGGGCCTTCGACGGCCGCGGCAACTATTCCCTGGGCATCCGTGAGCACATCATCTTTCCCGAGGTGGACTACGATCGAATCGAGGCCATCAAGGGCATGAACGTGACGGTGGTCACGACGGCGGAAACCGATGACGAGGGCAAGGAACTGCTTCGGCTCATGGGGATGCCGTTCAGAAATTAAGGAGGGAAGGGTTTGGCAAGGAAAGCGCTGAAGGAAAAGGCGGCCCGGAAGCCGAAATTCAAGGTTCGGGCCTATAACCGGTGCCCCATGTGCGGGCGGCCGAGAGCATTCATTCGGAAATTCGGCATCTGCCGGATCTGCTTCCGGAATCTGGCCTCCGAGGGGCGGCTTCCGGGCGTCACCAAGTCGAGCTGGTAACCCAAGGAGGGCATGATGTCGATGAGTGATCCCATCGCGGACATGCTGACCCGCATCCGGAACGCCGGGAGCGCCAAGTTCCCCAGCGTGGACATCCCCGCCTCCAACCAGAAGGTTGCGATGGCCAAGGTGATGAAGGAAGAGGGGTATATCCGCAATTACAAATTCGTGAAGGACGACAAGCAGGGCATCCTGCGGGTATTCCTGAAATACGAAGCGAAAAACAACATCCACGCGATTTACCGGATCGAGCGGGTCAGCAAGCCGAGCCGCCGGGTATACGTCCAGAGCAAAAATATCCGGCCGTACCTCAATGGAATGGGCGTCGCGTTGCTGTCCACCTCCAAAGGCATCATGACCGACCGACGGGCCCGCAAGGAAAACGTCGGCGGCGAGGTGCTCTGCCGGATGTGGTAAGAGGAGGAATCGATGTCCAGAATAGGAAAGAAACCGATTCCGGTCCCCGCCAACACCCGGGTGACCGTGGCCGACGGCCGCATCACGGTGAAAGGGGCCAAGGGAAAGCTGGAGCGGCCGGTTCCGCCCATGGTCGATTTTTCCATCGGCGACGGCGTCGTCGAGGTGACCATCCCGGATGAAAACCGGAAAACCCGGGCCATGCAGGGCCTGGCCCGAAGCCTGGTGGCCAACATGGTCACCGGCGTCAGCGAAGGGTTTGAGCGGGTGCTGGAGATCAACGGCATCGGCTACCGGGCCGAGGTTGCCGGCCAAAAGCTGACGTTGAACCTGGGCTTCTCCAATCCCATCAACTACGAACTGCCGGCCGGCGTTTCCGCGACGGTGGAAAAAAACACGGTGGTCAAGCTGAGCGGCATCGACAAGGAGCAGGTGGGGCAGACCGCGGCCATCATCCGCGGATTTCGGCCTCCCGAGCCCTACAAAGGCAAAGGCGTAAAATACGCCGAGGAATACGTCCAGCGCAAGGCCGGCAAAACCGGAACCAAGTAGCGGACCGGAACAACGGGGGATGGTAGGAACATGGGCTCTCAAAATCCCAAGCGACAGGCACGGATCAAACGCAAAAAACGGATTCGCAAAAGGCTGACGGGCACCAGCGATCGGCCCCGTCTGAGCGTCTTTCGCAGCGCCAAGCACATGTACGCACAGGTGATCGACGACACGCGGGGGGAAACCCTCGTGGCCGCCTCGACGCTGGAGGCGGACGTCCGGAACCATCCCGACCTGAGCGAAGCCGCCGGCAAGCGGGCCGCGGCCGAGATGGTCGGAAAGGTGGTGGCCGAGCGGGCCAAGGCCAAGGGGGTTACCTCGGTCGTTTTCGACCGCAATGGTTTTTTGTACCACGGACGGGTCAAAGCCGTCTCGGACGGGGCGCGCGAAGCGGGCCTGAATTTCTAAACGCGAAAAGGAGGCACCCCCTTGGCGAGAGATTCCAAGCGACAGGAAACCGACGACAATCAGTTTATCGATAAAGTCGTTCACATCAACCGGGTGGCCAAGGTCGTCAAAGGCGGCCGGCGCTTCAGCTTTTCCGCGTTGGTTGTGGTCGGAGACGGAGAAGGCAACGTGGGTTTCGGCCTCGGCAAGGCGGGCGAAGTGCCCGAGGCCATCCGCAAGGGCGTGGAAAAGGCCAAGAAGAGCATGGTTCGCGTGCCGCTGATCGAGGGCGGAACCATCCCCTTCGAGGTGGTGGGCCGATTCGGCGCGGGGCGCGTGCTGCTGAAGCCGGCTTCGGCCGGTACCGGCGTCATCGCCGGCGGCGCCGTTCGCGCGGTGCTGGAGGCGGCCGGGGTGAGCAACATCCTGACCAAATGCCTGGGAACCAACAATCCCCACAACGTGATCAAGGCGACCCTGGAAGGGCTGGAACGGCTTCAGAGCCGCAAGCAGGTGGCGGCCCGCCGGGGCATTCCGATGGAGCAGATGGCCTGATCTGACCATCGTCTCTTCCCGGCGCCCGCTGGACTCCGAACCGACAGAGGAAAACCATCATGTCCGGAAAACTGAAGATAACGCTGGTGAAAAGCATGATCGGTCGGCCCGAGAAGCATCGGAAGGTACTTCGGGGGATGGGACTGACCAAAATCAACAAAACCGTCGTGATGAAAGATTGTCCCCCGGTGCGGGGCATGATCAACGCGGTCAGCCACCTGGTCAAGGCCGAGGAGGCGCTCGATGAGACTTCATGAATTGACCCCGGGAGACGGGGCGCGGAAGGAACGAAAACGGCGCGGCCGGGGCCAAGGCTCGGGTCTGGGGAAGACCGGCGGCCGGGGCCACAAGGGCCACAAGGCCCGATCCGGCGGCGGCACGCGGCCCGGTTTCGAGGGCGGACAAATGCCCATTCACCGGCGTTTGCCCAAGCGGGGCTTCACCAATATTTTTCGCCGGGAGGTCGCCGAGGTCAACATCCGGGATCTGGCCCGGTTTGAGGGCGGCGCCACGGTGGACGAGGCGGCGCTCCGCCAGGCGGGTTTGGTCAAGGGTTCCGCGAAATTTATCAAACTGCTGGGCAAAGGGGAGATCGAGATTCCCCTCGCGGTTCGGGTTTCGGCCGTCAGCGCCGGGGCCCGGCAAAAGATCGAAGCGGCGGGCGGCACCGTCGCGGAATAACCGGGGGGAAACTCCCAGCGAGCGAGGAAGCGCATGGTCGTTGGAAGCGGCTTTCAGAACATTTTCAAAATCCCCGAACTCAAGCGGCGGATCCTGCTGACCTTCGCCCTGTTGTCGGTATACCGAATCGGGGCCCACGTGCCCACGCCGGGCATCGACGCCGTGGCGCTGGCCTCCTTTTTTCAGCAGGCCCAGGGCACCCTGCTCGGTCTTTTCGACATGTTTTCGGGGGGCGCGCTGGAGCGACTGTCGGTCTTCGCCCTCGGGATCATGCCCTACATCAGCGCCTCCATCATTATTCAGCTGCTCACCGTGGTCATTCCCCATCTGGAGCGGCTTTCCAAGGAAGGCGAGCAGGGGCGGAAGAAAATTACCCAGTACACCCGCTACGGCACGGTTCTGCTGTCGGTCATTCAGGGATTCGGCATCAGCGTGGGGCTGGAAAGCATGACCTCCCCCGGCGGCGCGTCCGTGGTGATCGATCCGGGCTGGGGCTTTCGATTCATGACCGTCCTCACGCTCACGGCCGGAACCGCCTTCATCATGTGGCTGGGCGAGCAGATCACCGAGCGGGGGATCGGGAACGGGATTTCCCTGATCATTTTTGCCGGCATCGTGGCCCGGCTGCCCACCGCGACGGGAAACACGCTTCGGCTGGTTTCCACCGGCGAAATGAACGTGTTCGCGCTTTTGCTTCTGGCGGTGGTGATGGTCGGCGTAGTGGCCATCATCGTTTTCGTGGAACAGGGGCAGCGCCGGATTCCGGTTCAATATGCCAAGCGGGTCGTGGGGCGGCGGATGTACGGCGGTCAGAGCACGCACCTTCCCCTGAAGGTGAACACCGCCGGGGTGATTCCGCCGATTTTCGCCTCGTCCATCATTATGTTTCCGGCCACGATCGCCAATTTCATCAACGTGCCCTGGATGCAGTCCGTGGCCAACGCGATGGTGCCGGGCAACTTGGCCTACGAACTGCCCTACATCGCGTTCATCTTCTTTTTCTGCTACTTCTACACGGCCGTGACCTTCAATCCTGTGGACGTGGCGGACAACATGAAAAAGCATGGCGGATACATTCCCGGCATCCGGCCGGGAAAACGGACCGCCGACTACATCGACCGGGTGTTGACGCGGATTACCCTGGGAGGCGCGATTTACGTTTCCGCGGTTTGCGTCTTGCCTTCCATCCTGGTGACCCAGTTCAACGTGCCCTTTTTCTTCGGCGGCACCGCCCTGCTCATCGTGGTGGGCGTCGCCATCGACACTGTGGCCCAAATCGAGTCTCACATGTTGACCCGGCATTACGAGGGGTTTTTGAAAAAAGGCGGCGGACGGCTGCGAGGCCGACGATAGCGCGGACGCGAAACCGGCGCGGATACGGGAAAGGCGAACATGGCGAAGGAAGAACCGATCAAAGTCCAGGGAACGGTGGTGGAAACACTTCCCAATGCGATGTTTCGGGTGGAGCTGGAAAACGGCCACCAGATCCTCGCCCACATTTCCGGCAAAATGCGGATGCACTTCATCCGGATTCTGCCGGGGGACACCGTGACCGTCGAGTTGTCCCCCTACGACCTGACGCGAGGACGCATCACCTACCGCTCGAAATAATCCGTGCCGGCCCGAAACCGTCCAAACCGGGACCGGCCAAAAAGGAGTCACGACATGAAAGTCAGGGCATCGGTTAAAAAGATTTGCAAGAATTGCAAACAGATCCGGCGCGGGGGCATTGTTCGGATCATTTGTTCGAACAAACGCCACAACCAGCGGCAGGGATAAGGAGGGGCGACTGTGGCACGAATCGCGGGCGTGGACTTGCCCAGACAAAAGCATATCGAGATCGCGCTGACCTACATTTACGGAATCGGGCGATCCAGCTCCCGGGAAATCCTGGAGCGGCTCGGCATCGATCCGGACACCCGGACCGACGATCTGACCGAAGGCCAGATCAACGACATTCGGAAGGCCATCGACAACGATTACAAGGTGGAAGGCGAGTTGCGCAGCCAGGTTTCCATGAACATCAAGCGACTCATGGATCTGGGCAGCTATCGGGGACTCCGCCATCGACGCGGGCTTCCGGTTCGCGGTCAGCGAACCTCCACCAATGCCCGGACGCGGAAAGGCCCCCGACGGGCCGCCGTGAAGAAAAAGGGCGGGGCCAAAAAGAAATAGGGATGAACCGGCCGCCGGCCGGTCGTAAACCAGTCGAACAGGGGCGGAAATTTCCATGGCCAAAAGGACCACGCGTACCAAAAAGCGAGAGAAGAAGAATATTCTGAACGGGGTCGTGCACATCCAGTCGACCTTCAACAACACCATCGTGACCATTACCGATCCGGCCGGCAACATCGTCTCCTGGTCCAGCGCGGGCGTGCAGGGATTCAAGGGATCCCGGAAAAGCACCCCCTTCGCGGCCCAGATGGCGGCCGAAGACGCGGCGCGCAAGGCGATGGAACACGGCATGAAGAACGTCGAGGTGTACGTGAAAGGCCCCGGTTCCGGTCGGGAGTCGGCCCTCCGTTCGCTTCAGGCCGCGGGGTTCACCGTGTTGATGATTAAGGATGTGACCCCGATCCCCCACAACGGATGTCGGCCGCCGAAACGACGAAGAGTGTAGAAGGAGGTTGTAGTGTCACGATATCGAGGTTCCGTTTGTCGGATTTGTCGGCGGGAGAACATGAAGCTGTTCCTGAAGGGGGATCGCTGCTACTCGCCCAAATGCGCCTTTGACCGCCGGGGATATCCTCCGGGACAGCACGGCCAGCGTCGCCGGGGCAAAGTCTCCGATTACGGCGTTCAGCTTCGGGAAAAGCAGAAGGTCAAGCGGATGTACGGCCTTTCCGAGAGCCAGTTTCGCCTGTTCTTCAAACGCGCCGACCAGAAGAAAGGCATTACCGGCATAAACCTGCTGGTCATGCTGGAAACCCGGCTGGACAACGTCGCATACCGGCTGGGCTTCGCCAATTCCCGGGATCAGGGGCGGCAGTTGGTTCGCCACGGCCACCTGATGGTCAACGGCCGCCGGGTGAACATCCCGTCCTACCAGGTCAAGGTGGGGGACGTGATCGAGATTCGAAAACGGCAGTCCGCGCAGGTTTCCGAAACGCCGCCGCCCGAAGCCGACGAGGGGGGCGCTCCGGCCCAGAGGAAGCGGCGCAAGCACCCCTACCCGCCCTTCGTTTCCGACGCGCTCGACGCGGTGGTGCGGCGGGGCATGGCCCAGTGGCTGGAGTTGGACAAGGACAACCTGAAGGGCACGGTTCGCGCCATGCCGGTTCGCGAAGACCTCACCATGCCCATGCAGGAGCAGCTGATCGTCGAGCTTTACTCCAAGTAGGCCAGACACCTTTCCAATACCCGTTCGGGGGGCCGACGCGGGCGGCGAACCGAACACCGGGCGGCCGCCCTTCGCGGTGCGCCCGGAACGGGTTTTTACGACCTGTCGGGAGTGAGCCATGTCGACAAATGAAATCATGTACATGAACTGGCGGGACATGATTAAGCCCGAAAAAGTTCATGTCTCCAGCAACGAGTCCTACGGAAAGTTCGTCTGCGAACCGTTGGAGCGGGGGTTCGGCACCACAATCGGGAATTCCCTTCGGCGGATCATTCTGTCCTCCCTTTACGGCGCGGCCATCACCTCGGTCCGCATTGAAGGGGTGATGCACGAGTTCAGCGTGGTGGAAGGGGTGATGGAGGACGTCTCCGAAATCATCCTCAACCTCAAAGACGTCCGCCTCAAGGTTTCGGACCCCGAACCGAGGACCATCCGAATCGAAAAGGAAGGCGCCGGCGACGTGACCGCCGGGGACATCACCAGCGACGACGGCCGGGTCGAGGTGCTCAACCCCGATCAGCACATCGCCTCCATCAGCGAGGGCGGCCGGCTTCTCATGGAGATGACCGTTGGCGTGGGCAAGGGCTATTCCCTTTCCGAGGCCAACAAGGACGAAGAGGCGCCGGTGGGCGTCATTCCCATCGACGCCATTTTTTCGCCCATCCGCCGGGTCAACTACGTGGTGGGCAACGCTCGCGTGGGACAGCGGACCGATTACGACAAACTGACGATGGAAATCTGGACCGACGGCAGCATCCGCCCGGAGGACGCCATGGCATACGCGGCCAAAATCCTCAAGGAGCAGATGAGCATCTTCATCAACTTCGACGAGGACATGGAGCCGGAGCCCGAAGACCACGCCGACGACCAGGGCAAACCCAAATTCAATGAAAACCTCTACCGGAGCGTCGAGGAACTCGAGCTTTCGGTGCGCAGCGCAAACTGCCTCAAAAACGCCAACATCCACAAAATTTTTCAGCTCGTCTCCAAGACCGAGGCCGAAATGCTCAAGACCAAGAATTTCGGCCGGAAGTCGCTGAACGAAATCAAGGAAGTGCTCGGAGAGATGGGGCTGTCGCTGGGGATGAAGCTTGAGGGGTTCGTGCCGCCGGAGGAAGACGCGGAAGAAGGAGAGTAGCGGCGCCATGAGACATCGCAAATCGGGAGTGAAACTGGGGCGGACCAGCAGCCATCGCCAGGCCATGTTCCGAAATATGGTCACCTCGCTGTTGAAGCATCAACGCATCCGGACCACCGACGTCAAGGCCAAGGAGCTGCGGCGCTGGGCCGACCACATCGTGACGCTGGCCAAGCGCGGGGATCTTCACGCCCGCCGGCAGGCCCTGTCCATCGTTCGGGAAAAAGCGGTGGTCCACAAGCTGTTCGAGGAAGCGCCCCAACGGTTCGGCGCGGTTTCCGGGGGATATACCCGGATCATCAAAATGGGTCGAAGGGCCGGCGACGCGGCCCCCATGTCGCTGATCGAACTTGTCCGGCCCGTTGCCGGCGGCGGCAAGCCCGCCAAAAAAGCGGCCGCGCCCATGGAGATCGAAACCCCCGACCTCCAGCCGCCCGCCCCGTCGGTGGAAACCGAGCCCGCTCCGGAAGCGGAGACGGAGACCGCCGAAGCGGAACGTGCCGCCGAGGCTTCGGCTGCGGAGCCGGAAACGGCCGGGGAAGAGGAATCATCCGTCCCCGCCGAAACCGATACGCTGGAAGAAAAGAAAACGGACGACGCCTGATTCGTTTGCCGTTTCTTATCCATCCGGAGATCAAGCTCCGCCGCTTCGCGGCGGGGCTTTTTTTTATCCGCTTTCCCGAAAAAAGGAGGTCCCCATGGGTCCGATTCCCGTGATGGTCAACGGTCTTCCCGGCAATGTCGCCCGCACCATCGCAGCAGGCGTCCACGCCCACCCCGGCTTTTCCCTGGCGCCCGTCTCCTTTACCGGGCCTGAAATCCAGGAGACCGAATTTGCCGTGGGCGATACGGCGGTTTCCCTGATTCGCCCGGACGCTCGGTCGTCGGTCCTGGATCGAATTCCGGAAACGGCCATTTTTGTCGATTTCACCCACCCCGGCGCCGTCAACGCCAACGCCGCGTTTTATTGCGAGCACCGACGGCCCTTCGTCATGGGGACCACCGGCGGCGATCGGGAGCGGCTGGTCCGGACGGTGGAGGAGAGCGCGATCCCGGCCGTGATCGCCCCCAACATGGCCAAGCAGATCGTGGGGTTTCAGGCCATGATGACCTACGCCGCCGAAAATTTTCCCGGCCTGTTCGACGGCTATTCCCTGGAAATCCGGGAAAGCCATCAGGCGGGCAAGGCGGACACCTCCGGAACGGCCAAGGCCATGGTGGGGCTGTTCAACCGGCTCGGCTGCGATTTTTCCGTGGAAGAAATTGAGAAGGAACGGGACCCGGCGCGGCAGAAGGAGGAATGGGGCATTCCCCCGGAACACCTTGGCGGCCACGCCTGGCACACCTACACGTTGACGGCCCCTGACGGCTCGGTGCGGTTCGCGTTTACCCACAATATCAACGGCCGGGAGGTCTACGTGCCGGGCGCCCTGGACGCCGTTTCCTTTCTGGCGGCGCGGGTGGCGGAAAATCCCGGAGGCCGGGTCTACACCATGATCGACGTGCTGCGGGCGGGAGGCTGACCGGTCGTTCGGAAATCCGGCGGAATCGGGGAACCGTTTCGAGACGGTCGAATGTTGGAGAACCGGTTTCCCGGTCGTTCAAACCGAGCCACTCGTTCGGGAACGATCGGATTCGGCGGAGCCCGAACGCCGTTTGGCGCCCATCAAAGCGGGCGAGTGGCCGCCAAAAAGGGAACGCCCGGCTCGGCTGGCGCTTTAGGAGCTTCGTTTGCGACCGGCGTGCAGGGTGCGGGCGAAGTTGAGTTCGTCCTCGCGGGTGCGGACGCGATCGTTTAGGCGGGCGTCTCGCACCGCGTCGAGAATTTCCCGGTATTCCGGTCCCGGCGGGATGCCCATCCGCTTTAGGTCCCGCCCCCGAATGGCCGTGACGACGTTCCGCAGGCTGGTGAAATAAAAAGAGATCGCCTTCTTGACCGGTTCTTGTCGGGCGGCGGCCATCATGAACAGCAGCAACTCCACCCGGAATCCGTTGAGCCGGTGATACAGGTCGCTGTTGCGCACCGGCATGTGGCCGGACAGCCAGCATAGCGTCTTTTCGGCCGCGAGCCGTTCCGCGTCGAAAATGGGTTGCTGGCGAGGCGGGATTTCCAGCCGGGCGCAGATGTCGGCGGTGGCCTGCTCGTCGAAGGATCGAAGCAGGATCAGAAAGTAGACCATCCACCGTTCGTAGGTTTCGTCCAGAAACAGCAGGTCATGCCAGTCCAGCGCCTTTTTGGCGGAAGCCAGCAGGGCGACGAGCTGCTTCGTGGGGGCCAGGTCCGGGTGGATGACCCGAAGCAGGTTGTAATCGTACAGCCGAAGGATGGCCGGCGCGGGGTTTTCCTCCGAGAGGATGAGCCGCAGCTCGTTGAAGGTGCGGCGGCCGCCGAGCCGCATCAGGGCGTCGGTGCGCACCACGTTTTTCAGCAGGGTTTCGGTGAGCCGCCCCAAGGTGAAGCCGAACCTCTGCTCGAAGCGAATGGCACGGAAGACCCGGGTCGGGTCTTCCACGAAGCTGAGGTTGTGCAGCACCCGGATGGTTCGTTCCTTCAGGTCTTTCTGGGCCGCGAAGAAATCGATGAGGGTCCCGAACCGGTCCGGGTTTAAATGGATGGCCAGGGTATTGATGGTGAAATCCCTGCGGAAGAGGTCCATTTTGATGGAACTCATCTCCACCGTGGGCAGGTCGGCGGGAAATCGGTAGTATTCCATTCGGGCGGAAGCCACGTCCACCTTGAAGCCGTCCGGAAAAATCACCACGGCGGTGCCGAATTTCTCGTGGGCGTGCACCCGGGCGCCCCGAACCTTGGCCCACCGCTTGGCGAAATCGATGCCCCGCCCCTCCACCACGATGTCCACGTCTTCGTTGGGCCGCATCAGGAACAGGTCCCGGACGAATCCCCCCACCACATAGGCGGACACGCCGATTTCCGCGGCGGTTTCCCCGGCGCTTCGCAACAGTTCCCCCATCTCGCGGGAAAGGCGCTCGTCCATGCGGCGGCGCACGCTCCGGGTCCGGGCGTTGGTTTCGACGGGATCGGGGTTGTCTCCGTAGGCCGTGTTTTGCTGCACCAGCAGGTTCAATAAATCCGTCCGCGTGACCACGCCCTGAATCCGACCGTCTTCCATCACCGGCAAAATGCGTTGCTTGTTGCCGATGATCTGTTCCTGGATTTCGGCCAGTTCGTCGTCCGGCCCCACCGTGCCCAGCTCGGTGGAGGTAAACTCCCGCACCGGGCTTTCGTCCAGCCGAAGGTGGATGGCCCGGGCGACGATCTGGCGGGAAATGTACCCCATGAGCGTTTGTCCCGCCTCCGTTTTCTCCATGACCAAAAGGGCGTTGATATTGTACCGGGTCAGAAGGTCCCGGGCCTCGGTCAGCGGGGTTTCCGCGTCCACGGTGATGGCCGGGGAACTCATGAGATGGCGGGCCCGGGTGCTGGAGCGAACGTTTCGGTGCAGCAGCTCGATCAGCGTTTCCTCCACCTGGGCCAGGGTCCGATCCCGAACCGTGGCCGAGGCGGCGAAGGCGTGTCCGCCGCCGCCCATGGACCGGACGATGGCCCCCACGTCCACGTCGGGGTTTCGGCTTCGAGCCACCACGAGGACTTTGTTGCCCATGCGGGCCAGGGCGAAGAAGGCTCGCAGGTTCTCCATCTTGACCATCTTTTGCGCCAGAAACGCGAAGTCCGGGACGTAGTGTTCGGTGCTCACCCGGGTCAGGGTGACGGAAACCCCGCGAATGGAGAGGGTGGTGGCCGATTGCAACATTTCGCTGAGCAGGGCCACCTGCTCGAAGTTCATCTCCCGCGCCGTCAAATCGGAGACGACGCCCAGCTTGGCCCCCCGGGACAGCAGAAAGGCCGCGGCCAGAAAATCCTTTTCCGTGGTGGAGGTGAAGGTGAACGAGCCGGTGTCTTCGTACAGCCCAAGGCACATGAGGGTCGCCTCGTCCCCGCTGATGGCGACCTCCCGCTCCCGCAGAATCTCGGCGAGAATGCTCACCGCCGCGCCGGTCTGCTCCACCACCTCCACCGTGCCCCGGATGTCCCCCGGCAGGGGCGGATGATGGTCGTAGATATGGACCTCCACGTCGCCGGTCTCCACCAGCTCGGCGAAGCGGCCAATTCGGGAGGGCTGCCGCGTGTCCACCAGCACCAGCCGTTCCACCCGGTCGAAATCCAGGTCCCGCAGGTCCATCATGTTGAAGAGATAGACCATGGACTGGATGAAAAAATTCCGCAGCGTCTTCTCGTGGGAGCCGGGGAAAACCACAACGGCATCGGGATAGAGCTTCTGGGCGGCCAACATGCAGGCCATGGCGTCGTAATCGGCGTTGATGTGGGTGGTGATGACGGTCAGGCGATCCATCTTTTCGGCGGGCTTTTCAGCGGCGGGATCGGGCGCGGCGAGGTTGGACACGGCGGGCGAAATCAGTCTTCCCGCCGGGCCAGAGCGGCCCGGGCCAGCTCGCCGACGGTGGTGTCCACCAATTGGTCGGCGTTGGGGTCGAATCGGCGGATTTCGGCGTCGTCTTCGGAAAGGTTGCGGAGGGCGGATTTCGTGTCGGGCGCGTCCAGCGGTCCCAAGGCCCAGGCCGCCAGCCCGCGATGGTTGGCGTCCTCGGACCGGGTGAAGGGAACCATCCAGGGCGCGGCGTAGGGAATCAGCTCCGGCCGGGCGTGGGCCAGCCGTCCGATTCCCCAAAGGACGCCATATTGCAGTCGAGGATGTTCCAGAAAGTTGCCCTCCTCCCAGGCGTAGGAGGCGAGGATGGAATGAAATTCCTGGGCGAGGACGGCGCTTCGGGCCGCGGCTTCCCCCATCGCCTCCGGGCAGCCCCAGCCGATGCCGCCGGATTCGTCGTTCAGGTTCCACATGAAGCGGCGCATGACGACTCTCGCCGATTCCTTGTCGCCGCCTTCGGCCCGTTCGGCCACCACGATTCCCATGCCGACCACCGCCCGCCATTTCAGCAATTCGTCCGGGGCGTAAAAATGGGAAAACAGCGGCCCCACCACGCGATGAAAGTCCATCGACCGCAACTTCCCCCGGTAGTCCGTTTCCCGCAACAATTCGCCCACCTGGCGGCGCAACTCTCGGTTGCCGGGTTTGTCGGCGGTGGATGACATGGATGGTTTCCCGTCGGTAAAGGGGTAAAAGGCGTTTTGGAAAAATTCAGGTCACTCGCTGCGGAGGAGCGCCAGCGAGAGGCCCTTCCTATCCCAAATCCCCGCTTTTTTTGGGGCGGCCTTTTCGCCGGCCGCGCCCCCGGGCGCTCGTCGGGGGGCCTTAAATTGAGGGACTGGCTGGAAAGCCGGAAAGGAGGAAACCCGCAAGGGGCATCTTGACAACCAAGATGAACCCGATTCGTAGGGGCGGCCCTTGCGGCCGCCCTTTCAATTTCCCTCGAATTGCCCATCATTGAGGACGGAGGGGCGTCCCCAAGGGATGCCCACTCCACTCAAATCGGGATCAGAACGTAATGATCTCGTACCCCTCTTCCCGGAATTTGTCCATCCCCGGGTGGCCGTTCATGTCGTTGAGCGGCGTGAGATTCTGGGACTTGGCGGCCTCCAGCGTGCCCATTTTCCGGCTGCACGCCTCGCAAACGCCGGCCACCAGATTTTGGGATCGGCATTTTTCCCACAGACCGTGGAGCGGGTGATCCGATTCGGCCAGGCGGGGGATCAGCTTGGTGGCGGCGCCTTCCACCACGATGGCGGCCTCGTCGCCTCTTTCCCTCATGTCCAAGGCGTTGAGCAGAACGTGGATAAAACACATGTCGTCTCCGTTGAAGACGAACAGGGCAAATTGTTTCACGGCGGTTTATTCCTCCTCCCAATAAATGCAGTCTTCGGGACAGATGGCGATGGCCTCGTCAACCTCGGCTTCCGGGAAAATGGCCTGGTCCAGAACTTCCACAAATCCCAGATCGTTCCAGGTAAACACTTCGGGGCAAACGGCGACGCAGCCGCCGCAGCCGTTGCAGCCGCCCAGATCGATGGCCGGACGGCGCATCAGTCTTCCCGTCCCTGGATGGCCCGGGCCAAACGGCGGCCGAAATCCACGCAGTTTGCGATGCCGTCGCCGTCGGGCACGTACTGGATTTTTAGCCCCGGTTCCGGAATCGTGAATTTCATCGCTTCCAGATCCCGCTCCAGATGCTTGACCGCCTCGCCGCCCCATCCGAACGAACCGAAGGCCGCGCCGATCCGATTTTGGGGGCGCAGGCCCCGGAGATAGGTGATGAAGTCGGACAGGGTCGGAAACATGTTGTTGTTCAGCGTGGGCGATCCAAAAATCACCGCCTTGGCGTCCAGCACTTCGGTCAGGATGTCGCTGCGGTCCCATTTTCGCAACCGCATGGGCCGGACCTTGACGCCCTCCCGGTGCAGCCCGTCGGCGACGGCGAGAGCCATCTGATGCGTGCTCTCCCACATGGTGTCGTAGACGATCACCGCCTTTTCCTGCAAATCCTCCTGGCTTGCCCATTGTTCATAGGCCTCGATGATGGGGGCCGGATCGCGCCAGAGCACGCCGTGGTCGGGGCAGATCATGTCGATTTCCAGCCCCATTTCCC
This sequence comes from Desulfococcaceae bacterium, assembly GCA_046541515.1. Taxonomy (GTDB): domain Bacteria; phylum Desulfobacterota; class Desulfobacteria; order Desulfobacterales; family Desulfococcaceae; genus CAYFVR01. The sequence goes on along the minus strand of JBKHDD010000024.1, from coordinate 22,778 downwards.
GAATGCGTCCGATCAGCTTGTGGATGAGCGGCGCGTAGGGCAGGAGGATGTTGGCGAAATATTTTTTGGCGTGGTGCGTCACCTCGTCGCCCAGCATGTCGGCGAACTCCTCCTGGCCGGCGTAATGCTGGCCGAAGGCGTCGCTGGAGATGAGGATTTTGTCCTCGTTGACGTAGGTGAACATGGAATCCGGCCAGTGCAACATCCGGGTTTCCAAAAAGGTGAGGCTCCGTTTGCCCAGGGAAAGGGTCTCGCCGTCCGGGACCACCTGGTAGTTGATCTCGCCGCGGAAATGGCGGGACAAGTTCTTCTGGCCCATCTTGGAGCAGTAGACCGGCGTGTCCTTGCCGATTTTTTCCAGCACGGCGGGCAGGGAACCGCTGTGGTCCATCTCCGCATGGTTGCTGATGACGAGATCGATCTTGGCGGGGTCCACGATGGTGTCGATGTTCCGCAACATCTGCCCTTCAAAGCCGCGCTTTACGGTGTCGATCAGCGCGATCTTCTCGTCCACGATCAAAAAGGCGTTGTAGGTGGTTCCCAGGTGGGTCGAATATCCGTGGAAGTCTCGGATGTTCCAGTCGATCACTCCAACGTCGTAAATTCCCTTGGCAATTTCTACGGGCTTCATGGCGGCTTCCTTTGATCGGATTGCATCCGCTTCGAAGGCGCCCCGATTGGGGAGCGGAAAAGGGCGCGCGACGCCCTCGTCCACGGCCGCCGGAAAATGGGCGGCCATCCGAGCGGAATGAAATCATCCCCGAATAAAAAGCCCTTTTGCCGCGAACGGTCAAAAGGGCATTCCGGCCAACAGACGAAAGAATAAGGCCGCCGGGAAAAAGGTCAACCGCTACTCTTTTTCGAAGTCCTCTTTGCCGGCGCCGCAGATGGGGCAGGTCCAGTCTTCGGGAACGTCCTCGAAGGCCGTGCCCGGGTCAACGCCGTTGTCGGGGTCGCCTTCGGCGGGATCATAAACATAGCCGCAGATGGTGCAGACGTATTTGTCCACGGTTTCCTCCTTGGGATTTGAGATTCAACGGGGAGATTCCCCGTCCAGTTTGGCGATCAGTTCGCCCACCCGGGCCGCGATGGCGTCCCGGATGGTTCGCATGAGGTCCAGGTCGCCCTCGGCGGGATCGGGAATGTCCCAGTCTTCCACCGCCGCGCCGGGAACGGTCGGACAGGTTTCGCCGCGGCCCATGGTGACGATCCGCTCGGGCGGGCCTTCCAGCAGGGCGTCGTCCACGGATTGGGGAACCCGAAATCCCATGTCGATGCCCTGTTCGGCCATGACCTCCTCCATGCGCGGATTCACCTTTTCCGCCGGCTGGGAGCCGCCGGTCAACACTTCCAGCCGGTCACCGGCCATCTTTTGGGCGAAGGCCCCGGCCATCTGACTTCTGGCGGCGTTGTCCAGGCAGGCGAAGAGAATCCGACGCCGGTTTTTGAACGGCGCCAATAGATCGGTCACGGTTTTCCGAACGTCCTCGTGGACCCCGGGATGGGCCGCCATGTCGCCGGGATGTTCGATCTTCCAGTAGTACTGGGTTCCGTGGAAGCTCGCGCCCACCGCGTCGAAGAAATACTGGGCGGTCAGGTCGACGCCCACGAACAGGTTTTTCCCCTTGGTGGCGCCGACGGAGACCATCAGGCCCCGCCGCATGGCCCGGTTGGGATCGGTCAGGTTGAGCCGGTACTTTCGGGCCCACAGGGTCTGGCTGCGATCGATGAGGGCCTTGAGCTGGGCCGTCACGTTGTAGAAAAAGACCGGGGACGCGGCGATCACCACGTCGGCGGCCCGAAGCCGGGCGTAGACGTCCGACTTCATGTCGTCCTTGATGGGGCAGAAGCCTCGCGTTTCGCAGGTGATGTACTCCCGGCACGGTTCGATATGTCGCTTTTCCACCACGATTTCGTGAGTGACGGCGCCCTGGCGTTCCGCCTCCTCCAGAATCAGATTCAGAAGAAAGGCGGTGTTGCCGGATAGCCGCGGGCTGCCTTGCAGTCCGAGCACACGCATACGCGCCTCCGATCAGCCCTCGTTCCCGGCGCTGTGACACCGGCGGCAGGAAGTGGGGCCGCTGGGTTTGCCTTCGCGTTTGTAATCGCGATGACATTTGATGCAGTGCAGATTCATCACCTCTTTTTTCCGCAACTTTTCGGCGGCGACCATTTCCTGGATCGATCCGCGCTTCTGGGGAAAGATTTCATGGCAAATCTCGCACTTTTGGTCCAAGGCGGATTGATGGGCCAGATGGGGGAAGGGCACGCCGCCGGGCGCGCCGCCCTCCAAAACGAATTTTTCGGGACCGGCGTCCTCGTGCTGAATTTCGTAATCTCCCATCTTCTCCGCCGCGCCGATGGCCAGGCCGGCGGCCAGAATCAGGGCCGGAAACATCAGGATGGAACGATAGGACTTCATGGAAAGGCTGTCTTTCTCGTGATTCGCGAACGATGGTTCATGAAATGAGCGCCCGCCCGGCCCCGGCGGCAGGGGGCCGGGCGGGCGGAATCCCGCGGGTTCCGGCGGATTAGTAGGCTTCTTCCGAAGCCAGGTCTTCCGCGGTGATCTTGTCTTTGAACAGCGTGTAGGCCCACGTCTGGTAGAACAGAATGATGGGCACGAAGACCGCCACCACGCCCAGCATGATCGACAGGGTCAGCGGGCTGGAGGAAGAATTGAACGCCGTCAGGCCGTAGGCCGGGTCGATGCTGGAGGGCAGCATTTGGGGAAACAGGCCGATAAAGCCGAAAAAGGCGCAGGAGACGATGACCAGGGCGCTGGAAAACCAGGCCATGAAAAAGCGTTGTTTTTTAAGAAAAATCTTCACCTGGGCGAAGGCCGCCAAGGTGACCAGGGGCAGCAGGAAAAGAAGCGGATGGGCGTAGTAGTTGTCGTAGAGGCGGGTTTGGAACCGGGTCAGAATCAGGAAGGCCAGGGCCACGCCCAGGGCGACCCAGAAGATTCCGCCGGCGGTCCGGGCGGCCCGGTCGTGCAGATCGCCCTCGGACTTGATGGCCAGCCAGATGGCCCCGTGCTGCAGGAACAGCGCGAGAAAGAGCGCGCCGCCCAGCAGGCCGTAGCCGTTGAGCAGGGAGAAGAGCCCGCCCTGGTAGACGCCGTTCGCGTCGATGGGCAGCCCCTGGAAGAAATTCGCGAAGGCCACGCCAAACAGCACCGCCGGGGCCGCGCTGCCCACGAAGATGCACAGGTCCCAAAAGGCCCGCCATCCTCGATCCCCAATTTTTCCCCGAAATTCCAGCGCCACGCCCCGGAAAATCAGGGCGAACAGGATTAGCATGAGCGCCGAGTAGAGGGAGGAAAACATGGCGGCGTACAAAATGGGAAAAGCCGCGAACGTGACGCCGCCGGCGGCGATCAGCCACACTTCGTTGCCGTCCCAGAGCGGCCCCATGGCGTTGACCATGACCCGCTTGTCGGTTTCCGTTTTGCCCAGAAAGGGCAACAGGGTCCCGATGCCGAAATCGAATCCGTCGGTCATGAAGAACACGGCCCACAGCAGCGCCCAAAGAAAAAACCAGATGATCTGTAAATCCATGATGCGGGTACCTCCCTCGCGTTTATGCGTTGGCCGAAATGCCGAACAGACCCGAATCCGCGTCGGGGCTTTGATAGTCTTCCGGCCCTTTGGCCGCGAATTTGGCCATCAGGTAGAAGCCGAGGACGCCCAGGAGCCCGTACACCAGAATGAAGGCCGCCAGAGAGACCCCTACCTGGGACGCGGCCACCGGAGACGCGGCGTCCGAAGTGCGCATCAACCCGTAGACGATCCAGGGCTGCCGCCCCACTTCCGCCACCACCCAGCCCAGCTGGTTGGCGATGTAGGGCAGGGGAATGGCGAACAGCATCAGCTTGAGAAAATTGGGGTGGGCGGTCAGGTTGTTGCGGTAGAACCAGCCGATTACGCCCAGCACGATGAACAGCGTGCCCAATGCCACCATGCCCTTGAAGGAAAGGGAGGTGATGTTGACCGGCGGCCGATCTTCTCTGGGAAATTCCTTGAGCCCCCTCACCTCCGCGCTCGCGTCGCCGTGGGCCAGGAAGCTGAGGAGCCCGGGGATGGGAATGATTTCGAGGATGTTCCGCTCGTTTTTCTCGTCGGCCAGGGAGAATAGGTAAAGCGGGGCCTCCGTGGTGGTCTCCCAGAGCCCTTCCATGGCGGCCAGTTTGGTGGGCTGGGTTTCCGCCACGTGAACCGCGTGCAGGTCGCCTTGCGCCGCCACGAAGATGGAAGCCAACAAGCCCACCACCAGGCCGGCTCGGAAGGAGCGGGTGAAAAAATCCACTTTTTGTTTTTTCAGAAGGTGGTAGGCGCTGATGCCCATCACGAAAAAGCCGGCCAGAACGAAAGCTCCCGCGATGACGTGAAAAAACTGGTGGAGAGCGAATTCGTTGGTGACCACGGCCATGAAGTCGACCAGTTCGGCGCGGCCGTTGCGGATGTCGAATCCCACCGGTTGCTGCATCCAGCCGTTGGCGAAAATGATCCAGACCGCCGACAGGTTGGAGGCCAGGGCGACGCCCCACATGACGGCGGCGTGGGCCTTTTTGGACAGCCGCCGCCAGCCGAAAATCCAGACCCCGATGAGGGTGGACTCCAGAAAAAAGGAGGTGGTCGCTTCGATGGCCAGGAGGGAGCCGAAGACGTCGCCCACGTAGGCCGAATAGCGGGACCAGTTGGTGCCGAACTGGAATTCGAGGGTGATGCCGGTGACCACGCCAAGGGCGAAATTGATGAGAAACAGCTTGCCCCAGAATTTGGTCATGGCCAGGTACGTTTCATCCCCGGTGCGGACATACCGAGTCTCCATCCAGGCGACCAGCACCGAAAGTCCCAGGGTGAGGGGGACGAAAAGGTAATGAAAAGCGGTTGCGGCCGCGAATTGGAGCCGCGAGAGCATTACAACGTCCATATTCTCTCCTTACAACACCGGTTTCACATCCGTCCGCCGGACGGCGGAATACGGACGGTGAGGAATGGCGGCCGGAAAGCGAACCGGGCCAGGTATCCGCACCAGGGCCCCGCCCCGCGGCGAAACGCGGACTATCTGGGATCGGTCGATTTCGCCGTGGCCTCAAGCCGGCACTGGGTGAAATCGATTTCGTTTCCGCATTTGTCGCATTTGTGGCTTTTGTGGAATTCGTCCGAGAAGATTTCCTTGGGTTCGCCGCATTCGGGGCATTTGCAGGTGAAGGCTTGCAGATTGCGGAAATCCTCGAATCCCGGGCAGTGTTGCGGTGTGTTGGCCATGATCTTCTCCTCCTCCATTTATGGGTGTAATGAGTGTGAAATCAATCGGTGGCGCGGCGCGCCGCCGATTCGTTGGCCATCGTGGAAATCCTCGCTCTCGGCTCCTAACGTTGCGCAATAGGGTAAAAGGCCCCCGGTGGCATTCAGCCCGCCAGCTTGCCGGCGATCTCCTTGCCGTAATCCTGGGCCATGGAAATGCCGCCGCCCAGGGAGGCCGATTTGAGCATCAGCGGGCCGCCGACCATGTCCATCTCGAACACGTTTTTCATGGTTTGGAAAATGCGCTCCGGCGCCTCCCCGCTCCAGCCGAATGCGCCGAAGGCCGCGCCCGCCTTGCCCTTTAGTCCCGCCTGCTCGGACAAAAACAGCAGGGTCTTCATTTTTTCCAGCATTTCGCCGTGATAGGTGGAGGAACCGAAGGCGTAGGCATCGTAACCGGCCAGGTCCTCCGGCTTTTTGATGTCCCTGACGTTCTTGACCACGGCTTCGGCCCCGGCGATCCGGACGCCCTCGCCGATCAATTCCGCGATCTGTTCCGATTCTCCGGTCCGGGACGCAAACACGATCAGCACCTTGGGCATGGGGTCTCTCCTTCGGGTTCGGGGTGAAGATGCCGAATCGCCGTTTCAGGGCCCGGCGGGGAATCGGCCGGCGGGAATTCGGGCAACGCCGCGCCGGGGGATGGTTCGCCGCCCGATTCTCCGTCCATGGCCGGCGGCGACGTCGCCGTTCAACAGCCTTCGCGTCGCTTGTCGCACAAGGAGGGGAAACAGCGCAGAGCGGATGGAAATCGGGTGCATGACGCCGGGCGGCCCATGGCGGCGAGGCCGGGGCAAACCAGACAAATGTCCCAAAATGAAACGCGCGAACTATAGCGGATTCGGCGATGGATTGCAAGTCTCGGTTGGGCGGGCGGATTGACGTCTGGTCTGGGAATTTGGCTTCTTGACGGTTCTGGGGCCGAGGAGACGGTCGGAGTTTTCCGAAAACCGGCGGGAGAGCCCGGGGGATCGGCCGTTATCGCGAAAATCGCGTCGGTGGATGTGCAGTGCAACAAAAAATGCTTGCGGTTTTCCCGGCGCGGTGATTTATTGCCGGAATCCTTCGGGCGCACTCAGGAACATTTCACCCTCTCGACGAAATTCGCCCCATCCCGCTTTTGGATCACTTGAATTCGCCGGCGACCGATGCCGCGCAAGCGAACGAGCCGTCGCTTTTTCCGCCGGGCCGATCGTCCGACAAGGAGCCCCCCATGACCCGAAACGAACGCCTGAATCTTTTGACGCGGACCGACCCTTTTGAAATGCTCCCGCCGGCCGAGCTGGCCGCCCTGGCCGACAAGATGGAGGTTCGGACCTTCCCGGCCAACAGCTACGTCTTCCGCCAGGGGGATCCCAGCGCCGACGTCCTCTACCTGGTGGCCCGGGGACTGGTCGAATTCGTCGTGGCCAACGACCGGCGGGAGGAGTCGGTGGTGGCGCTGAAGCGCCCCTGCGATTTTTTCGGGGAGACGGTGGTGTTTTCCCAGCAGCGGTATCCCGGTTCCACCCGAGCCAAGGAAAACCTCACCTGCCTGGTGCTGCCCCGGAGCGATCTGGAGCATCTTCTGTTTCGCTACGCCGATTTCGCCGGCTTTTTCACCACCCTGCTGGCGGAACGCATCCGCCTCCTATACGCCGAGCTGGGCTCCCAGGTCTCGGACGGCTGCATCACCGGCGTCGATTCCACCCTGTTTCGAAAGCGGGTCAGCGACGTGATGGCCTATCCGGTCATCACCTGTCGGACCACCGATCCCGTGACGGCGGTTTCCCGGATCATGGCCGAGCGGGACATCAACGCGGTGGTGGCCCTGGACGGCGGCCGCCGGCCCCGGGGGATTCTGACCGAGAAGAATCTGGTGCGGTTTCTCATCGCTTGCCGGACCTACGACGTGGAAACCTGCAAAGTCGAACAGATTATGCATTCCCAGCTTTTGGAAATCCGGCCCGAGGCCTTTATCGGGCAGGCCCTGGTGGCGATGATGCGGGGCAAGACCAAGCATCTCATCGTCGTGGAGCGTGGCGAGCTGGTGGGCATCGTCTCCATGTTCGATCTGGTGCGGGCCCAAAGCGCCGGCACCCTGTTGCTCGCCCGGGACATCGAATCCCAGCCGGATCTGCGGGGGCTGGCCCTGGTGGGCGGCGAAATCCGAAACATCCTGAACGCCATGGCGGGCGAAGGCGCGCCGGTGAGCGAAATTTTCGACGTGATGTCGGAACTTCAGGAGCGGCTGACCCGTCGGGTGGTCCAGCTGGCGGAGGAGCGGATGAAGGCCGAGGGCTGGGGCGCGCCGCCGGTGGAGTATTGCTGGATCAACACCGGCAGCGCGGCCCGATACGAGCAGACCTTCGGCGCAGACCAGGACAACGCCCTGGTCTACGCCGCGCCCCCTCCGGAAAAGGCGCGGATGGCGGAGGGCTACTTCGCCCGCCTCTCCGCGCTGATTGTGGAAGGCTTGGCCGGCTGCGGGTTCGTCCCCTGCAAGGACGGCCTTTCCGCCGTCGAGCCCGCCTGGCGTCGGACCTTGGACGATTGGCTGCGTCTGGTGGATCGCTTCGTCCAAACCCGGGAACCGGATCTGGCCCGCATGGTGCTGGTATTGCTGGATTTTCGTCCGGTTTGGGGCAACATGGCCCTGGCCGAAGCGTTGCGGAACCGGCTCTTCGACGGGTTCATCGAGTGCCTCATGGCCGATCATCCGGTGGACGCCGAAGATCTGGACTACCGGCTGCCCATCCGCTTTCTGGGCACCTTCCGGACCGAATCCGGCGGCCTTCACCAAAACGAGATGAATCTGAAGCGGGCGGGGCTGGCCCCCATCGTCTGCGGCGTCCGTCTTCTGGCGGCCAAGCATCGGATCACCGAGCCTTCCACCCTGGGGCGGCTGGAGGCGCTGGCCGAGGCGGGCGTCCTTTCCGTCGAAGAGGCGGCCGGCGTCCGGACCAGCTTCGAAACCCTTTTGGGATTTTCCATTCGGGAAAACCTGAAAAAAATTGTGGCGGGCAAAGAGGCCGACCACTACCTGGACCCGTACAGCCTCCGGCGCCGGGAGCGGGTGCGCCTTAAAGAGGCGCTGGCCGGGGTCGCCGTGTTGCTGGACCGGGTCAACGACGGCTTCGACGGCTTCTGGTTGCGGCAGATTCCCCGGTGAATTCCGGCCCTTCTGAAACCGATTCATTTCGTGAAAAGTCGCCAAAAAAATGTTTGACAAGATCGGCGAAGTGCGTGTAGAATCGTTGCCACAAATACGATCGAGCGCTCGTTCAATAAAAACGGGCGCATTTTTCGCGCACAGGTGAAAGAACGAGCGCTCGGTAGCAAGTGAATCGTCAACGGTTCCGCCGCCGCCCGCGGCCGCCGGTTCATTCGGCAAATCGCTTGAAACGCAAACCCCCAACGGGAGGAAAGGGACGATGAGTCAAGCGCAAAACATGACCGATTACGAAAAGACCTATCGGGAGTTCAAGTACGAAGTTCCGGAGTATTTCAACTTCGCCGGGGACGTGATCGACAAATGGGCGGAAGACCCGGACAAGCTGGCCATGCTTTGGGTGGACGACGCCGGAACCGAAGTGCGCAAGACCTTTCAGGACTTTTCGAAGGCGTCCAAACGGCTGGCCAACGTCCTGACCGCCAACGGCGTCAAGCAGGGCGACGTGGTGATGGTGGTGCTGCCCCGGAACCTGGAGTGGTGGGAAATTTTCACGGCCTGCATCCGGATGGGCGCGGTGGTGTCGCCGGGCACCGTGCAGTTGACCGGCAAAGACCTGGAATTTCGGGCCAACAAGGCCGAGGCCGCCTGCATCATCACCAACGGCGCCATCGCGGCCAAGTTTGACGAAGTGGCCGACCAGTGCTCCACCGTCAAAACCAAAATCGTGATCACCGAGCCCCGCGACGGCTGGCTGTTCTACGACGACGAAGTGGCCAACGCCGACGAAAATTTCAAAACCGCCCAGACCCGGAGCGAGGACAGCTGCATCGTCTACTTCACCTCCGGCACCACCGGCTATCCCAAAATGGCCCTCCACACCCACGCCTCCTATCCCATCGGCCATTTGACCACCGGAAAATTCTGGCTGGATCTGACCCCCAACGATCTGCACTGGAACGTGTCGGACACCGGCTGGGCCAAGGCGGCCTGGAGCAGCTACTTCGGCCCCTGGAACTGCGGCGCGGCCCTGTTCACCCATCATTCCGACAAGTTCGATCCGGTCCAAACCCTGGACCTCCTGGCCAAATATCCCGTCACCACCATGTGCGGCGCGCCGACCATCTACCGCATGCTGGTGCTCCAGGATCTCTCCGGCTACAAGTTCCCCAACCTGCGCCACTGCGTGGGCGCCGGCGAGCCGCTGAATCCGGAAATCATCGAGGTATGGAAAAAGGCCACCGGCTGCACCATCCGCGACGGCTACGGCCAGACCGAAACCGTGCTGCTGTGCGGCAGCTTCCCCTGCATCGAGCCGCGCTTCGGCTCCATGGGCAAGCCCTCCCCCGGCGTCGACCTGCAAGTGGTGGACGACGCGGGCAACGCGCTGCCCCGGAACACCGAAGGCGACATCGCCGTGCGGGTCAAGCCCAACCGGCCCGTTGGCCTGTTCAAGGAATACTGGAAAGAGCCGGAGCGGACCGCCTCCGTCTTCCGGGGCGACTGGTATCTCACCGGCGACCGGGCCTACATCGACGACGACGGCTACTTCTGGTTCGTGGGCCGCAGCGACGACGTGATTCTCACCTCCGGCTACCGCATCGGCCCCTTCGAGGTGGAAAGCGCATTGATCGAGCACCCGGCGGTGGCCGAGTCGGCGGTGGTTTCCAGCCCCGATCCCACCCGAGGAGAAGTGGTCAAGGCGTTCGTGATCCTGGCCCCCGGCTTCACCGGGTCCGACGAGCTGGTCAAGGAGCTGCAAGACCACGTCAAGAAGGTGACCGCGCCCTACAAATATCCCCGGAAGATCGATTTCGTGGACGCCCTGCCCAAAACCGTCAGCGGAAAGATCCGCCGGATCGAACTCCGCAACGCGGAATGGGGAAGAGGTTGATTCCGTCGGCCCCGGGCGATCCGGGGCCGTCCACCCGGGCGCGGTTCGGGAAACGTCGCGTCCGATCCATACCCTTTTGATGGAGGATTAGCGTAATGTCGGAACATCAGCATGCATTCGTTACCCCGGCGCCGGCGGGTCTGGGCGCCCTTGCGGTGGCCTGTTTCGGTTTCGCGGCGGTTTTTCTGGGCAAAGTGGGCGTGGGGGGCCTTCCCCTGCTGGCCGCCTGGCTGGTGGGCGGCGGCATCGTCCAGTACACCACGGCGGTCATCGAACTCAAAGACCACAACATCACCGGCGGCAACGTCTTCCTGTTCTTCTCCGCCTTCTTCATGTTCGGCGCGGCCCTTTCGGTCATCGCCAAATTCCTCATGCTCACCGGCACTTTCGGCGAGGCGGTCAAACCCCTCGCCATGGTGGAGGGCTGGTGCTGGATGGCCGGCGCCGCCTTTCTGACCATCGTGACCCCGTCCTATTTCAAAGCCCCCAAAACCATGACGATCCTGGTGGTTTCCCTGGACATCGCCCTCTGGCTCATCGTCCTGCTGGACATGGGGCTCATCGGCGCGGGCGCCAAACCGGTGGTGGCGATTCTGTTGCTGATTTCGGGCTGGATCGGCGTCTACATGGTGGGGGCCATCGTCAACAACGCCATTTTCGGCCGCACGGTTTTCCCCATTCCAAAGCCGTTCATCGAATAACGACCTCCCGCCCCGGTTTCGGCCGGGGCGGTTTTTTTTCTCCGAGCGTGCCGAATCGCCCGGAAACCCCATCCCCCGTTTCCCGGAAGGCGCAAATCCGCCAACCCCAAGCGAGATTTGGATTTCTTCCGGGAAAACGGCGTTTCCCTCTCTTTCCAAGGGAAGGGTCTTTCGACCACGCTCTCCGTCGATGGTCCGGTTCGCCGCGCCTTCGCCGCCGACCGACCGGCCGGTTGAATCGGCCGTCGGCGGACGGCGGGACGGCGAAACCGTCACGTTTTTCCGAACCTTTCGCGATGGAGTCCTTTCCATGTCTCGAAGCAGCGTCAATTTCGACGTCCTGACCCCCGTCCATTTTCTTTCCCGCGCCGCCATGGTTTTCGACGACAAGACCGCGGTGATCTATGGCGACGTCCGCCGGAGCTATTCGGAGTTTTACGCCCGGGTCAACCGGCTGGCCGGCGCGCTGAAGGCCGCCGGCATCGGCAAGGGCGACAAGGTGGCCTTCATTTGTCCCAACACGCCGCCCATGCTGGAAGCCCACTACGCCGTGCCCATGATCGGGGCGGCTTTGGTTTCCATCAACATTCGCCTCTCCTCGGGAGAGGTGGCCTACATCGTGGATCACTCGGACGCCAAGGCGCTCTTTGTGGACAACGAGTTCGCCGGGCTGGTCCAAAACAAGCTGGGCGAGCTGAACAAGGTCCAGACCGTGGTCAACATCTGCGACGTGAGCGACGAAAAACCGCTGGACGGCCCCGACTACGAAGCCTTCCTGGCCGGAGGCGCCCCCGATCCGGTGGCGGTGGAGGTGGACGACGAGTACCAGGTGGCCACCATCAACTACACCAGCGGCACCACCGGCCGTCCCAAGGGCGTGATGTACCATCATCGGGGCGCCTATCTGAACGCCCTGGGCGAAATGCTGGAGTTCGGCGTCACCTCCCGCTCCCGCTACCTGTGGACCCTGCCCATGTTCCACTGCAACGGCTGGTGCTTCACCTGGGGCGTCACCGCCATGGGCGCCACCCACGTTTGTCTGCGGAAAGTGGTCCCCGAGGAAATTTACAAAATCATCGATTCCGAGGGCGTCACCCATCTCTGCGCCGCGCCGACGATCCTCATCGGCATGTCCAGCTACGCCACCGAAAAAAACATCAAGCTCGACCATCTGCTGCGGATCATGACCGCGGGCGCGCCGCCGGCCCCCACCGTCATCCAGAACATGGAAAGCGTGGGCGCCGACATCATGCAGACCTACGGGCTCACCGAGGTCTTCGGCCCTCACAGCGTCTGCGCCTGGCAGGCCAAATGGGACGATCTGCCGCTGGAGGAGCGGGCCCAGATCAAGGCCCGGCAGGGCGTGCCCTTCATCGTGGCCATGTACATGGACGTGGTGGATCCGGAGACCATGGAGCCGGCGCCCCGGGACGGCCAGACCATCGGCGAGATCGTCATGCGCGGCAACAACGTCATGCTGGGCTACTACAAAGACCCCGAGGCCACCGAGGAAGCCTTCAAGGGCGGCTGGTTCCACAGCGGGGACTTGGCGGTCATGCATCCCAACAACTACGCCCAGATCATGGACCGGAAAAAGGACATCATCATTTCCGGCGGCGAGAACATCTCCACCGTGGAGGTGGAAAACGTCATCTACAAGCACCCGGACGTTCTGGAGGTGGCGGTGGTGCCGGTGCCGGACGAGAAATGGGGCGAAGTTCCCAAGGCCTTCGTGGTGCCCCGGCCGGGTTCGGACCCCAAGCCCGAGGACATCATCAACTTCTGCAAGGAAAACCTGGCCCGTTTCAAGGCGCCCAAGCAGGTGGAATTTGGCGAGCTGCCCAAAACCGCCACCGGCAAAATTCAGAAATTCAAGCTGCGCGACAAGGAGTGGGCCGGCAAGGAGCGTCGGGTGAATTAGGGGCCATGGAATGAGGATTCGTGGACTTTTCGCCGGGAGACCGAGGGCGCTCTTTTCCGCCCGAGCGGTCGGATTGGCGGAAAACGCCTCTCGCGAAGGCCGGGGGACCTTGGTTCGTCGGTTTCCGCGAGAATCGTAGCCTATTTTGGGGAAAGGGCGGGCCGGATCGGATCAGGTCGGATCTGATCGGATGGCCCGCCCTTTCTGGTTGACGCCCAAAACGAGGGCCGGGGACATTCTCGAATTTCAAAACCCAGGTTCGGATCGGCGACGAACCCTCTATTCCGAGGCGTTCAGGCCCGGTCCGGATCTCAGGACGCGGAGGATACGCATGCGGCTACCCCAGTACGAAGTCGGAAAAACCACCATCGGCGGTCTCGTGGATATCGTGGCGGAACAGTTTGGCGACCATCGGGCGCTGGTCTACCACAAGCTCGGCATCGACTACAATTATCGTGAATTTCAGGCGGTTTGCAACCGGGTGGCCAAGGGCTTCATGGCCCTCGGCGTGGAAAAGGGGGAACACGTCGCCATTTGGGCCAACAACGTGCCCCAGTGGGTGCTCACCCAGTTCGGCACCGGAAAGATGGGCGCGGTGCTGGTCACCGTGAACACCGCCTACCGGAGCTTCGAGCTGGAATATTTGATGAAGCAGTCCGATTCCACCACCCTGTTGCTCATCGGCGGCGTTCGGGAGGCCGACGAATACCTCAAGGTCATCCACGACGTCTGCCCCGAGTTGAAGGATTCCGAGCCGGGCAAGCTGGAAAGCAAGCGGCTGCCCATGCTCAAAAACGTGGTCTACCTGGGCGAGGAAAAAAAGCCGGGCATGTTCGGCTGGGACGACATTCTGGCCATGGGCGAGCGGATCAACGATCAGGAACTGGCCGACCGGCAGGCATCCCTGGACCCGGACGACGTGATCAACATGCAGTACACTTCCGGCACCACGGGATTTCCCAAGGGCGTCATGCTGACCCACACCAACCTGATCGGCAACGCCAAGAGCCTGGGCGAGTGCATGGACCTGGACGCCAAGGACACCATGTGCATTCCGGTGCCCTTTTTCCATTGCTTCGGCTGCGTGCTGGGCACCCTGACCTGCGTGGTTTCCGCCGCCGCCATGGCCCCGGTGGTCGCCTTCAAGCCGGACGAGGTGCTGGAAACGGTCCAGGCGGCGGGCTGCACCGCCCTCCACGGCGTGCCCACCATGTTCATCGCCGAGCTGGAGCAGATGAAGCACCAGAGCTACGACACCCACACCCTCCGCACCGGCATCATGGCCGGTTCGCCGTGCCCCATCGAGGTGATGAAGCAGGTGGTGAACGACATGGGCGCCGGCGAGATGTGCATCACCTACGGCCAGACCGAGGCGTCGCCGGGCATCACAATGACCCGGACCAGCGACTCCCTGGAGCGACGGGTTTCCACGGTGGGCCGGGCCCTGCCCAACGTGGAGGTGAAGATCGTGGACCCGGGCGCCGGCGAAACGCTGCCCCCCGGTCGGCAGGGGGAGCTGTGCACCCGGGGCTATCACGTCATGAAGGGCTACTACAAAAATCCGGAGGCCACCGAGGAAGCCATCGACAAGGACAACTGGCTTCACACCGGCGACCTGGCCATCATGGACGAGGACGGCTACTGCAAGATCACCGGTCGCATCAAGGACATGATCATCCGGGGCGGCGAGAACATCTATCCCCGAGAGATCGAGGAATTCCTCTACACCCATCCCAAGATCAAGGACGTGCAGGTGGTGGGCGTGCCCAGCCGGAAATACGGCGAGGAGGTGGCCGCCTTCGTCCAGCTGAAACCCAAGCAGACGGTGACCGAGGAAGAAATGCGGGAATTTTGTGCAAACAAAATCGCCTTCCACAAAATTCCGGCCTTTTTTATTTTTGTGGAGGAATATCCCACCACCGCCAGCGGCAAAATTCAGAAGTACAAACTTCGGGAGCGGGCCACCGAGCTGCTGGGCCGGGAGGCCGACGCCAATATCCAGACGGCCTAATTCGGAGCGTTTCATCCGGCTTTCATCGGATTCGTTGGATGCGAGACCCGGTCTTCTCCCAGGGGGAGGGCCGGGCCGGCCCGCTTTTTCGGCCATTTGGAGACGAGATTTCTCTTGACAGGGGTTCCGCCGCGGCGTATTGGGGACAAAAGTCTACCGACCGGACGGTAGACTTGGTTTCGCATTTTCCCGATCTTCGCAACCCGGAGGTTCCCATGCCCGCGGGCAACATGAAGGAAACCATCAAATCCGTGGCCATCGATCTGTTTTTCCACAAGGGCTATTTCGCCACCAGCATCAGCGAAATCGCCCGGGGCAGCGGCATCCAGAAGGCCTCCATCTACTACCACTATCCCAGCAAGGAAGAGCTGCTGTTCCACATTTTGGAAACCACCATGGACGACCTGACCGCCTACCTTGCGGCCAGCCTGGAGGGAGTGAAGGATCTGGAGCGCCGGCTTCGGGTGGCGGTTCGCAGCCACGTCCGGTTTCATTTGGAGCGGCAGAAGGAGAACTTCATCGCCAACAGCGAACTGCGGGGCCTGACGCCGGAACATTTCGAGGCCATCGTCCGCAAGCGCGATCGTTACGAAGCCGTCTTTCAGGAGATCATCCGGGAGGGGGCGGCCGGCGGGGATTTCGATCCCGGGGACGTGAAGATTTTGTCCTACGCCATCCTGACCCTCTGCACCGCCGGGGCGACCTGGTTCAAGCCCGACGGGCGACTTTCCATCGACGAAATCGCCCGAATTTACGAGAATTTTATTATTAATGGACTTCGCAGCGGCGCGACGCCGGAAAAGGCCGGATGCCCTGTCCCTCCGGCCTGAATCCCCTCGCTTTTTCATTGTTATTTAAACTTGACAAACGGGTAGCTTCATGGAATAGCTGAATCATCAACCTAACGACCGGTCGGTAAATATTTGGACTTTTCTCTTTGCTCTCTTTTTTTTATTCCAAAATCTACCGTCCGGTCGGCAAATTTCGTCGGGCGGACCCGCGCCGGCCCCGGCGAGGCCATCGTCGGACGCCGCACCCATCCGCCATCCCGAGGAGGAGCCGTGGACTTTGATCTCACCAAAGAACAGGAAATGATCCGCAAGGAAGTGCGAAAATTCGCCATGAGCGAAATCGCGCCGGTTGCCCTGGAGCTGGATGAAACCGAGTCCTTTTCGGCCGACCTGACCCGCAAAATGGGGGAGATCGGCCTTTTCGGCATGTTCGTTCCCGAAAAATACGACGGCCAGGAGATGGACTACATCTCCTACATCGTCGCCGTGGAGGAAATCGCCCGGATCGACGGGTCCCAGGCCGCCACCATCGCCGCCGGGAACTCCCTGGGCATCGGGCCGCTCTACTATTTTGGCACGGAGGAGCAACGCCGGAAATACCTGCCGCCGCTGTGCCGGGGCGAGGCGCTCTGGGGCTTCGGGCTGACGGAGCCCACGGCCGGATCGGACGCGGGAGGCAGCAAAACCACCGCCGTCAAGCACGGCAACGAGTGGGTCATCAACGGTTCCAAAATTTTCATCACCAACGCCGCCTGCGAAATGTCCATGGGCGTCACCGTTCAGGCGGTCACCGGGACCAGGGCCAACGGCAAGCCGGAATACACCTGCTTTATCGTGGAGCACGGGACGCGCGGATTCAAATCTGTGGCCATGCACAAAAAAATGATGTGGCGTTCCTCCAACACCGCCGAACTCTACTTCGACGACGTGCGGGTGCCGGACGCCAACGTTCTGGGCAAGCCCGGGGACGGGTTCCACCAGATGTTGCAAACGTTGGACGGTGGACGGCTGTCCATCGGGGCCATGGGGCTGGGCGGCGCCCAAGGCGCCTACGATTTGGCGCTGAAATACGCCCAGGACCGGGAGCAGTTCGGCCAGCCCATCGGCAAGTTCCAGGCGGTGGCCTTCAAGTTGGCCGACTGCGCCATGGAGATCGAGGCGGCCCGGAATCTGCTGTACAAGGCCTGCTGGCTGCGAAACCACAAGCGCCCCTTCGCCAAGGAGGCGGCCATGGCCAAGCTGTACTGCTCCGAGCTGATGGGCCGCGTGGTCAATCACGCGGTGCAGATCCACGGCGGCTACGGCCTGATGAAGGAGTACAACGTGGAGCGGTTCTTCCGGGATCAGAAGCTGCTGGACATCGGCGAGGGGACCTCGGAGATTCAGCGGTTGGTGATTTCGCGGTATATTGGTTGCTGAAATCGGGGCCGAGGATGAATTTGGGAAGGGCGAATGCAATTCGCCCCTACGTTTCAATTGAGATTTCCCAGACAAATAAACGCGAGCGGACTGCCCGGTTGGAATCCGAGACTCTCGGAAAAAAACCGAATCATTGTTCAGCAGGGTCGCTATTTGATCGACCGATCGCTCGAACGGATTTCAACGCTCCCAGCTTTTTGGCTGTTGGCGGCCCGGGGCGAGTGAAGGCGAATCGCGGTTGGCCCCGAACCTCAATTCCACTTAATGCCCACAAAGGGTAGGGGCGTATCGCATACGCCCTTGTCCCATCTGGCACAAGGTTCCAATTGAATTCCCGGCGTGGACGGGAGGGATTCCATTCCCGCTTCCACCCGAAAAGTGGGCGCGCTGGACGAGCGGCTTGGCAAATTCGAAATTATTCGGAGGCGGATATGGACGACGAACGGGTTTTGCTGGCCTCGGAGGCCGACGGGGTGCTTACCCTGACCCTCAATCGGCCCAAAGTGATGAATTCCTTCAACTTCGATCAGCTTCGGGCCCTCAAAACCGAGGTGGACCGGGTGCGATTCCGCCGGGACGTCCGGGTGGTGGTCGTCACCGGGTCCGGCGACCGGGCCTTTTGCGCCGGGGCCGATCTGAAGGAGCGGGCCACCCTGACCGAGGCGGAGGTGCGGGAATTCATCTACACCATTCGGACGCTGTTCACCGAAATCGAGGAGCTGCCCCAGCCGGTGATCGCGGCGGTCAACGGCGTGGCCCTGGGCGGCGGCACCGAACTGGCCCTGGCCTGCGACATCCGGATCGCCGCCGACACGGCGACCCTGGGCCTGACCGAGACCCGGCTGGCCATCATCCCCGGCGCGGGCGGCACCCAGCGGCTGCCCCGGCTGGTGGGGCGAGGCCGGGCCAAGGAGATGATCTTCACCGGACGCCGGGTTCCGGCCGACGAGGCGCTGGAGATCGGCCTGGTGGAGAAGGTGGTCCCGGCGGAGGAGCTGATGGCCGCCTGCGAGGAAATCGCGGCCCAGATCAAGGAGACCGGACCCGTCGCGGTGGGGCAGGCCAAATACGCCATCAACCGGGGGCTGGAAACCGACATCCACACCGGCCTGGCCATCGAGTCCAACGCCTACTGGGTCACCATTCCCACGGAAGACCGGACCGAGGGGCTGACGGCGTTTCGCGAAAAACGAAAACCGGTCTATCGCGGGCGATAGGCGGGGCCGACGGAAGGAATACGGAATGAGCGAAAATCGGGAACACTGGCTGCGGGAGGAAGCGGCCCTGGATGAACGAATCCAGGCCGCGCTGTGGCCGGGCGGTCAAAAGGCGGTGGAGCGGCTGGCCAAGCAGGGCAAACGCCCGGTGCGGGAGCTGATCGCCGAGCTGATCGATCCCGGCACGGAGTTTTTCGAACTGAGCCGGCTGGCCGGATTCGGCGTGAACTATCCCCAGGGCATCGACGACGTGCCCTGCGGCGGCCTCGTCACCGGGCTGGGCAAGGTCCACGGAAACTGGACCATGATCCTGGGCAACGATCCCCGGGTCAAGGCCGGCACCTATTTCCCCATCACCCTGAAAAAGCATATCCGGGCCCAGGCGATTGCCGAAAACTGCGGGCTGAACTGCGTCTACATCGCCGATTCGGGCGGGGCCTTTCTGCCCATGCAGGCCGACGTGTTTCCGGACGACGGCCATTTCGGCTCCATGTTCTACAACATGGCCCGGATGTCGGCCAAGGGGCTGAAGCAGGTGACCCTTTCCACCGGCGGCAACACGGCGGGCGGCGCCTACATCGTCTTCATGGCCTGCCAGTCGGTGATGATCGACCAAATGTCCTACTCTTTTCTGGGCGGGCCGCCGCTGGTGAAGATGGCCACGGGGGAGGTGATTTCCGCCGAGGACCTGGGCGGGGCGAAGGTCCACACCCACATCTCCGGCGGGGCCGACCATTTCTGCGGGAATCAATCGGAAGCCGTGGCCCGAGTCCGGGAGGTCCTTTCCCTGGACGCGCCGCAAAGTCTCCAGATTCACCGCTACGAGGAACGGCCCGCCGGGGCCGCGCCGGACGCGCTGTACGATCTCATGCCCGCCGGAATCAACCAGGGCATCGACGGTCACGGGGTGCTTCGGGCCATCGCCGACGACGGCCATTTCGCCGAGTACAAGGCCGACTACGCGCCCGGCCGGGGAAGCAACATCATCGCCGGGAAAATTCGGCTCAAGGGGATTCCCGTGGGGGTGATCGCCTCCAACGGCGTGGGCATTATTTTCCCCGAGGCGGCCCGCAAGGCGGCGGAGTGGATCGTCCGCTGCTCCCAGGAGAAGACGCCGTTGCTGTTCGTCCAGAACGCGCCGGGCTACATGGTCGGCTCCGAGGTGGAGCATCTGGGCATTGGCAAGTACGGCGCGGACATGGTCCGGGCCGTCTCCTGCGCCCAGGTGCCGCGCATCCAGCTCGTCATCGGGCCGGACAACGGGGCCGCCAACTACGGCATGTGCGGCCGGGCCTATCGTCCCCACTTTCTGTTTTCGACCATGCGGGCCCGCACCGGCGTCATGAGCGGCCGCAGCGCCGCCGGGGTGCTGCTGTCCATCGAGGAGCGCAAGCGCGAAGCCAAGGGCGAGCCCATGGGCCCCGAGGAACGCGGGGAGTTCCAGCAGCGGATGATGGAAAAATACGACGGAGAGGCCCATCCGTTCTACTGCGGCTCCCGTCTGCTGAACGACCGGGTGCTGAAATTTTCGGAAATCCGCGACTGGCTGGCCATGGCCTTCGAAGTCAGCCTGCTGAAACCCATCGGCGACCCGTCTTTCGGGAATTTTCGGTTCTGATTTGGAAACAGTGCCCGTCCTCGCAAATGGCCGGCCCAGGGGCGCTGCTTGCCGCGCCCCGGTCCCAGCGGGCACGGAAATTCAAACCAGGGAAAAAATCCGGCGGGACCAATCCCGCGTTGGGATTTCGGGATGGATCGGCCATTTTCCTCCACGCAACCGGGGCGCGGCAAGCGGCGCCCCTACGAAGGTGGCCCGTTTTAATGCGGCACGATTCGCCCATTCCAGCGTTTGCGCCGCCCGATGGTCCCAAGATGATCGCGAAACCCATGTTCCCGGCCTGCCGGGAACCGAAACGCCCATACCGAATGCCGGAAACCCGGTTTCCGGCGATTCCGCCAACGATCCCGCAAGGGAATCCGCAAGGAGGACAGGATGACGGAATACGATTACTGGAAAATTTTCCCCAGAATGCCCCGCAAGGTCACCATCGGCGACATCACCGTCCGGGACGGCTTTCAACACGAAGAGAAATTCATTTCCACCCGGGCCAAAAAGTTCTATCTGGACGAGTTGATTTTCGCCGGCTGCCGCCACATCGAGGTGACGAATCTTGGCAACCCCTATCTCATGCCCCAGTTCGAGGACGCCGAGGAGCTGCTGACCCACGTCCGGAGCGACCGGTTTAAAAAACGCTGCGCCAAAAGAGGCGTCAACTACGACGATATCGTCTTCACCTGCATCACCATTCGCGAGGGCGCGGTGGACCGGGCCATCCGGCTGAAGGAGCGGGGCATCGGGCCGGACCGGGTGTTGATGATGGTTTCCACCGAGGAGGAGCACCATTTTGCCAACTCCGGCTCCACCCTGCCGGAATACTGGCGGGAGGCGGAGCGCTGCATCAAAAAATGCACCGACGCGGGCATCGACATGTGCGGCACCGTTTCCACCATCTGGGGCTCCCCCATCGGCGGGGCCACGGATATGAAGGACGCCGTTGAGTTCACCAAGCGCTGGCTGGAGATCGGCGCCCACGACGTGGAGCACGCCGACCACGACGGTTCCGCCTCCGCCCCGGACGTCTACCGTTATTTTTCCATGATCCTGGACGAAATTCCGGACACCCGGGTCCACATCGCCCATTTCCACGAGACCAAGCGGGTGGCGTCGGCCTCCATTTTGGCCGCGCTTCAGGCCGGCATCAACAATTTCGAGGCGACCCTGGGCGGCTTGGGCGGCCAGCCGGCCAATTTCCTGGACGATTGTCCCGTTCCCGGCACCGGCGAATACTATTACAACGATCCGCGTTACGTGGGGCTGAACTGTCTGGAAGACATGGTGGTGCAGGTGGACGAGATGGGCATCGAGCACGGCTGGGACGTGGACCGGGTTTTGTGGCTGGGCCGGCAGATGGAGCGGACCATGGGCCGGCGGCTGCGCTCCGAGGCGGCCATCAACGGCCGAACGCTGAAAGAGGGTCATCCCAAATTCGCCCGACCGGGCCTGAAGCGGCGCAAGGAGAAGCTCGGGGAAAAACCGGACCAGAACCTGCCCGACGAGTGGAAGGACAAGGCGGTGCTGCCGGAGCAATATCGGGCCGCGGGATGAGACCCGAAATGAGACCGGGAAATGAGATCTCGAAATGAGATGGATTCCACGGCTTGAAGTGGACCATCAACCATGATACGGAGCTGACCATGTCACCCAACGAAAATACGCCGCACATCAATGTCGATTATTTCGCGGAGCTGACCGGCGACATTTCCCCCGAAGGCCCGGACACGCCCGACGCCATCGGACAGCGGATTCGGGAATTGCGGGAAAAGCGGGGCTATTCCCTGGACGAACTCGCCGCCCGCACCGGATTCGACGCCGATCTGCTGGCCCGCATCGAAAAGCAGGAGGTGTATCCCCAGCTCGGGACGGTCATCAAGCTTTCCAAGGCGCTGGACGCGGCCTTCGGCGGCCTGCTTTCCGGGGCCGGGGACAAGCCCTACGCCGTCACCCGCAAAGCCGACCGCAAGACCATCCATCGCTCCACATCCGCCAAGGGAACCCGGCCGGCCTACGCCTACAAGAGTCTGGCCCCGGAGGTGAAGGGCCGGACCATGGAGCCGCTGCTGGTGACCCTGGCCTCTCAGCCGGACCAGGAGGTTTCCACCCACCAGGGCGAGGAGTTCATCTTCGTGCTGACCGGGGTGGTGCTGCTCCAGATCGGCGACGACCGCTTCGAGCTGGAGCCGGGAGACAGCGCCTACTATCTTTCCTCCACGCCCCACTGGATCGCGGCCAAGGAAGGGGAAGCGACCATTCTCGCCGTCCTTCAAGAAGGATAGGGCGGCGGTTCGTTCCGGGGAACGGAAGGCCCGCCCGTCGATTCCGGAAGCGGAGGAGAATCCGTTTCCGGTTTGGGTCCGCGCGGATGTTGGATAACGGGACAACGGGGAACGCGGACCCGACGGCGCCTCCGAAAGAACGGGCGGGCCTTTCGTGGAACGTGACCGGGGCGTGGAGTCCGGCGAAATCGCCGTTCGCTCCGCGCCCCGGTTTTTTTGTCGATAAGGAAGCGCCGGGAACGCCGAAAGGTACCGAAGGCGAAGGGCAATGCCGTTCATTTTGGCGGAAAATGGTAGGGGCGAATCGCATTCGCCCTTGGTCAATCTGGCACGAATGTCCATTTGAAATCCCAAAGTGAACAGCATTGGGCATAAAACCGGCCGGCGAAAAAACCATAAACGGACAAATTTCAGGGAGAGATCATGGCGAAACAGCTTTGGGCCCCCGGCGAAGATCGGATTCAAAA
>JBKHDD010000023.1:0-44601 GCA_046541515.1 Desulfococcaceae bacterium | reverse complement strand
CGCGTTGACGTAGGAGACGGAGGCGCAGGCGAGCCCCTGCTGGCCCACCAGGGCCCGGGCCTCGTTCATCATCAGGAACATGGCCTTCATGCCCTTGTTTTCCTCGCCCAGCAGGGTGCCCACGCACTGGCCTTTTCCGCCCAGGGTCAAAGAGCAGGTGCAGTTGCCGTGGATGCCCATCTTGTGCTCGATGCCGGTGCAGACCACGTCGTTGAATTCGCCCAGGCTGCCGTCGGGATTCACGCGGTATTTGGGCACCAGAAAGAGGGAGATGCCCTTGGTTCCGGCCGGGGCGCCCTCGATTCGGGCCAGCACCGGGTGGATGATGTTTTCGACCAGATCGTGCTCGCCGCTGGAGATGAAAATCTTGTTGCCGCTGATGGAATAGGTGCCGTCGCCGTTGGGCGTGGCGGTGGTCTGAAGCGCGCCCACGTCGGAGCCGGCCTCCGGCTCGGTCAGCAGCATGGTGCCGGTCCACTTGCCGGTGTACATGTTTTTGAGAAAGAGCTTTTTCTGCTCCTCGGTGCCAAAGGCCTCCACCAGCTTGCCGGCGCCGTGGGTCAGGCCCGGATACATCATCAACGCGTAATTGCCGCCGTTGAAATAATCGCTGGCCGCCAGCGCCACGGTGCGCGGCATGCCCTGCCCCCCCCATTTGGGATCTTCGGTCATGGCCAGCCACTCGCCTTCCAAAAACAGCTCGTAGGCCCGGTGGAAAGCCTCGGGCACTTTCACCTGACCGTCCTCGAAGACGCAACCTTCCTCGTCGCCGATTTTCTGGGTGGGCAAAAACTCCTTGATCGCCAGATTCCGGGCCTCGTTGATGATCAGGTCCACCGTCTTTTTGGTAAACTCCGCGTAGGCGGGCGCCTTGCTCAGCTTGCCGACTTCAAACTGCTCGTGAAGGACAAAGTCGACGTCCCTGCGATCCGCGATTTGCTGTGCCATAATCCACCTCTCCTTTGTTGATCATTCGCTTCCGGCCGGGCCCGGCCCGGCGAAGGATACCGTAGGTTCCGAAGATTCCCGGGCGCCGATGCCCCGGAAAAAAAGGTCCACCAGCGGGTCGGCCATGGAGGTCAGGTCGTATTCCCGCCGGGAAAGCAGCCAGTTGTTGATGGTGGAGTCCACCGCGCCCAGGATGAACCGCTTGACCAGCCCCACGTACAGGTCCCTGCGGATGGCGCCCTCCTCCTGGCCCCGCTCCACGATTTCGCCGACGATGTCCATGTACATTTTGGAAATCTCGCGCATGTTTTCCTGGGCCAGGTGATTGTTCTGGTGGGTCAGGGCCTGGTACACCACCGCCATCTCCCGGTCCCGCTGAAATTCGCTGAGGTGCCGGTGAACCAGGTTCCGCAGCTTTCCGACCGCGTCGGACGCGCCGCTCACCGCTTCCCGGAAACCGGCGAAAACCTGCTTTGCCTTGAAATCGAAAAACTGGACGAGAATGTCGTCCTTGTTCTTGAAATAGAGATAAATGGTGCCGTCGGCCACGCCGGCGGCGCGGGCGATCTGGGAAATGGTCGCCTGGTGAAATCCCCGGTCGGCGAACACGCCCACGGCGGCTTCCAGAATCCGCACGTATTTATCTCCGTTTTTTCCGGCCTTGGCAGCGATGGCGTCCTCCTCGCACGCTCAATATGAATGAGTATTCATTCATTAACAGATTTGGAGAGCCGGTGTCAAGGGGTTTCGAAGAAGGGAAATGTATTTGGCTCGGAATGGCAATGAAAGGCAATGACGGGAAATGCGCGATCGCGGAATTTGGCGGCGATCTGGGAAAAAGCCTAATGAACAACCATTCATTTTAAGCCGCCCGGCGGCCCCGACCGGGCGAAACCCCGGAATCCGTTCTTTCGCGCCCCTTCCAGGCGGACCGTGCATTCCCCCGCTCCGAGAGACGACACTTGAAGAGCGGAAACAAAAAACCCCGTTTGGCGGATTCCTCCGCCAAACGGGGCGCGCGCTTGAAATTTACGGAATCGGTTGCCGCTCACGGGCCTTGCGCCGATCCGAGCGGACCGAATTTTCCGGTTAAACCTCAACCGTTCACTTTGGGATTTCTCCGGTTAAACCTCAACCGTTCACTTTGGGATTTCAATGGACCAATCGTGTCAGATTGACCAAGGGCGTATGCACTTCGCCCCTACCCTTTCTTCGGCAAAACGAACGGTATTGCGTTTAGATCAGAATTTCGATCTCCGCCGCTTCCCGCAGGTTTTCAATGTATTGATCCAGTTCGGATTTGATCCGCCGGTTCTTCAGCATCTGCTCGATCTGCGGCCGCGCGTCGGCGAAGGTCTGGGCGCCGGCGGCCTTTTCCTCCACCAGCTCGATCAGGTGATATCCGAACTGGGTTTCCACGATGCCGCTCACCTCGCCCGGCTCCAGGGCGAAGACCGCTTCCTCGAAGGGCTTGACCATCTGGCCGCGGCCGAAAAAACCCAGGTCCCCGCCCCGGCTTTTGCTGGGGTCTTCGGAGAATTCCTCGGCCAGCTTGGCGAAATCGCCGCCCTCCTCCAGCTTTTTCTGAACGTCTTCCAGGCGGCCCTTGGCCTCCGCCTTGGCGGATTCATCCGCCCCTTCGTCCACCTTGATCAGAATGTGGCGGGCGTGGACCTGCTCCGGCTGCTTGAACCGCTCTTGGTTTTCCTCGTAATATTCCTTGGCCTCCGCCTCGGCGACCTCGATGTTTTCCACGATCTGAGATTCCACGAATTTCTGAATGGTCAGCTGCTCCCGAATCTGCCGTTTGAGAATCTCTTCCGTGAAGCTCATCTGTTCCATCATTGCCTGGAACTGCTCGGGGTTGGGAAAACGGGATTTCAACGCTTCGAGCCGCTCTTGCACCGCGGAATCCTCCACGGTGAATCCCTTTTTTTTGCTCTCCTGGAAAACCAGCTCCCTTCGGATCAGATTGTCCAGCACCTGCTTGCGAATTTCGTCCAGCTTGGCTTCGTCCGCATCGTCGCCGGTCATGCCCATCTGATGACGAACCGGCGTCATTTCCTGCTCCAGGGCCGCGCGGCTGATGGGTTCGCCGTTGACCACCGCGACCCGATCTTCCGAACCTCCTTCGGAAGCGCTCCAGGCCATGGGGACCAGCATGGTCAAAACGGCGGCCATCGCCACAAGGCCCGCAATCCTTCGGTACATGTGAAACTCCTTTCCGATGACGTCCCGGGAAAGGGACGCAAAAAAATTTCCCCGTCGGGATGATCGGCCGGACCCTACCATGTTCGGAATGCATTGAAAAGTTGAGAATTTCCGTTGTCCGAGTCAAAAAGTCCCCGGAAAGAATCCGCGCCTGTCCTCCTCGGGCATCCCAGCTTGCGCGACGCCCGACCGCGGGAAGGCGAAAAAAACGAGGCGCCAATTTCCGGGAGATCCCGCCATGGGGTTTCCGGTAACCTAATCCCTTTGCGCGAACATGCAAAGGGCCGCGGCGAAAAAACCAGGGAACGGGGGAGTTCGGGGAAGGGGCGAAGACGAAGTTCCGGCGGTCGGAACAGCGAAATATCCGGGCGGAAAAAACGTCCGCCTTTGGCGAGGTCGTCAACAAGAAGCCGCCCCCGGCCGGGGAAAGCCGGGGGCGGCGGGGTGGAAACGAGCGGGGCGCGGGGAAACGCCCCTGGAGGCATGAGCGATGCGGTGTTACATCGTCACGGGGAGACTACATGGCATTCTTGTAGATCTGGATGACGTCTTCCAGGGTCGGGCAGCGCGGGTTGGTCAGGCCGCAGGCGTCCTTCTGGGCGTTCTCGGCCATGGTCGGCAGATCTTCCTCCTTCACGCCCAGCTCGGCCAGACCGCTGGGGATGCCCACGTCCTTGGAGAGCTGCTTGATGGCGTCCAGGCACACGTCGGCGGCAGCGCGGACGGACAGTCCCTCGACGTTTTCGCCCATGGCCACGGCCATGTCCACGAACCGATCCATCTTGGCGATCAGGTTGAAGGCCTCGACGTGGGGCAGCAGGATGGCGTTGCAGACGCCGTGGGGCAGGTCGTAGAAGCCGCCGAGCTGATGGGCCATGGCGTGGACGTGGCCCAAAGAGGCGTTGTTGAAGGCCATGCCGGCCAGGTACTCGGCGTAGGCCATTTTGTCGCGGGCGTCCATGTCGGAACCGTTGGCCACGGCGGCGCGCAGGTTCTCGGAGATCAGGCTGATGGCCTTCAGGGCGCAGGCGTCGGTGATCGGCGTGGCGGCGATGGAGACGTA
This sequence comes from Desulfococcaceae bacterium, assembly GCA_046541515.1. Lineage (GTDB taxonomy): Bacteria > Desulfobacterota > Desulfobacteria > Desulfobacterales > Desulfococcaceae > CAYFVR01. The sequence goes on along the minus strand of JBKHDD010000023.1, from coordinate 40,379 downwards.
GGCCTCCACGGCGTGGGTCAGCGCGTCCATGCCGGTGGCGGCGGTCAACGCGGGCGGCATGCCGGCCATCAGCAGCGGATCGTTGACGGCGACGGTCGGCGTGGTCCGCCAGTCGACGATGGCCATCTTCACCTTCCGGGAAAGGTCGGTGATGATGCAGAACCGGGTCATTTCGGAGGCGGTGCCGGCGGTGGTGTTGACGGCGATGTACGGAGGCATGTTTTTGGTGGACTTGTCCACGCCTTCGTAGTCGTTGATTTTGCCGCCGTTGGTGGCCAGGATGCCGATGCCCTTGCCGCAGTCGTGGGAGCTGCCGCCGCCCAGAGAGATGATGGAGTCGCAGCCTTCTTTTTTGTAGACTTCGATGCCGTCGTGGACGTTTTTATCGGTGGGATTGGGCACGGTCTCGTCGTAGACCGGGCAGGTCACGCCGATTTCTTCTTTGATCAGGTTGACGATTTTCTCGGTGAGGCCGGCGCCGGTGATGCCTTTGTCGGTGACGATCAGCGGCTTTTTCGCGCCGAGGGTCTGGATCTGCTTGGGAATTTCCTTGTGCGCGCCAATGCCCATAAGGGTAACGGTCGGAATGAAGAAACCGAAAACTTGTTCTTGAGCCATGATCAATCCTCCTTAAAAAGTAAATACGATTCAAACCACCAAACTTCAATCATCGGCAAAAGCCCCCTAACCGGCTGTTGCCCTTTCACATTTACCAGAGATGTTTAGCAAGGACGGGGCCAAGATGGGCCGGCCCTCTTCCCATGTCGAGATTTTTAAAGCCAAGCCGTTAAAATCAATGAATTAAATTTTTCTTTCGTTCGTCTCGATTCATCGCTCGGCCCGGCAGTGGCGCAGAAAAAAAGAGTCATACTGACCCAAGGGCCAAAAAGCCCCGGGTCATTTCGAACCGCCAGAAACGGAATCCGCGCCAATGCCGCTCGGCGGTCGCAAATCGGTCGAGGGACGAGGCGACTTCCCCGCCGCCGGAACGGCCAATCGAACGATTGCCAGCTTCCCGGGGATATGGTATTTTGGCCAGTCAAACTTTTCGGAAAGGAATTCCATGAGCGCATCCATTGTTTTGTACAGCCTGTCGTCCTGCCCCAAATGCGGGGACGTGAAATCTCTGCTTCAGGAACGGGGCGTTGCCTTCAAATGGCACAATCTGGACTGGATGGCGGGGGAGGAGCGAAACGAAACCATGCGGGCGTTGAAAAAGGTGAACCCGGAAATCACCTTCCCCACCCTGGTGGTCGGAGAGGACGTGGTGGTCGGGGCCAAAATGGACAAAATCAGGGAAGTCCTGGACGCCCATGAATCCCGTTGAAACCGGCGTTTGCAAAAAGGACTCCCCATGCCGCTGAACGTGCGAAAATTTTCCATCCCGGAAATTTTTTTCGGGCGGGGAAGCCTGCAATACGCCGGGGTATGCGCCCGCCGGCTGGGCGCGGAAAAGGTCTTCTTCGTCAGCGACCCCGGACTGGAAAACGCCGGATGGGTGGAGCAGGTGCTGGACGTGCTCCGGCAAGAGCGTCTGGACTGGCACTACTATCCCGAAGTGGTGGCCAACCCCCGGGATTTCCAGGTGCAGGAGGGCGCGATTCGGTACCGGGAAGAAGCCTGCGACGTGGTCATGGCCCTGGGCGGGGGAAGCCCCATGGACGCGGCCAAGGGCGTCGCCCTGGTGGTGAGCAACGGGGGGACGGTTCACGACTACGAAGGCGCCAACCGCATTCAGCATCCGCTGCCGCCCATGGTGTTTCTGCCCTCCACGGCGGGAAGCGGTTCCGACGTTTCCCAGTTCACCATCATCAACGACGTGAAGCGGTCGGTCAAGATGTCCATCATCAGCCGAACGCTGGTGCCCAACATCTCCATCATCGACCCGGAAATTCTGACCACCAAGACGCGGTCCCTCATCATCGCGGCCGCCATCGACGCCCTGGCCCACGCGGTGGAGGCCTACGTCTCCCGGCTGGCCTCTCCGTTTACGGAGCTCCACTCTCTCAAGGCCATCGAACTCATCATTCAAAATCTCCCGGTGGCCCTGGAAACCCGCTCTCTGGACGCGTTGGAAAACCTCGCCATCGCCGGCACCTCCGCGGGAATGGCCTTCAGCAACGCCAGCCTGGGGCTGGACCACGCCCTGGCCCATTCGCTGGGCGGGATGCTGGACGTGGTCCACGGGTTGATCCATCCGGTGTTGCTGCCCCACGTCATGCGCTTCAACCTGGAGGCCTGCCCCCGGAAAATCGCGGACATCGGGGCCATCATCCTGGGCCGGCGCTTCGGTTCCGACCGCGAGACCGCCCTTCGCGGCATCGAGGAGCTGGAAGCCTACTGCCACTCCCTGGACATTTCGACCCGTCTCCGAGACATTGTGTCCGACCGGTCCACCCTGCCCCAGGTCTGCCAGATGGCCGTGCACGACTCCTGCCTGCTGACCAATCCGCGCGGGGCCACGGGGGAGGAGATGGTGGAAATCTGCGAGAGGGCCTGGTGATGAACGGCGACACCCGCCTCGAAGATCTGATCGGCATCGAGCACACCAAGCTCGGCTTTTACAAGGAAGCCCAGATCAAAATGCGGGAACTCCGGCATTCCAACCGGGAGCTGGAGCAAAAACGACAGGAAATCCAGGCCATTTTGGACGGCATCACCGACGTGATGGCGGTCATCCGCCCGGATTTTCGCATCGTTTCCGTCAACCACGTTTTTTTTAAAACCTTTCATTGCCTCAACCCGCTCGATCAGCACTGCTACAAAATCTTCCGAGGGAGGAACCAGCCGTGCGCCCCCTGCCCGTTGGTGGACGCCCTGCGGGCCAACCATGTCTGCCGCCAGACCCACATTTTCGACGTGGACGGCAAAAACCGGCAGTTCGAGATCACCGCCTCCCCGCTGATGGAAGCCGGGGGGACGGCCGGAAACGTGCTGTTGCTGAAGCGGGACGTCACCGTGGAGAAAGCCTACCAGGCCAAATTCTACCACGCCGAAAAAATGGCCACCATCGGACTGCTGGCCGCCGGCATGGCCCACGAAATCAACAATCCGCTCACCGCCATCGGCGGCTTCACCGAGGGGCTTCGCCGTCGGCTTCCCCGGCTGCGGGAACGGCTGGCGGAAACCGAACCCCGCCTGGCCCGTGCGTTTCAGGAATACCTGGAAACCATTCGGGACGAATGCAACCGCTGTCGGGACATCGTCCGGAATCTGCTGACCTTCAGCCCCCGGGAACGGCTGGATTTCACCGGCGTGAACGTCAACCGGGTGGTGGTGGACGTGATCAAGCTGCTGGAACATCAACTCAAGAACCGGCTGCCCCAGGCCATCTGTCTAGACCTGGACCCCGCCGACCCCATCGCCCGAAGCGTGGAGGCGGAGCTGAAACAGGTGGTGCTGAATCTGGTGCTCAACGCGGTGGACGCCATTCAGGGCGGCGGAAAGATCACCATCCGTTCCGGCGTGCGGGGGCGCTGGATGGTCTTCTGCGTGACCGACACCGGCAAGGGCATCCCGCCGGAAAACCTGAGCAAGCTGTTCGATCCCTTTTTCACCACCAAGCCGGTGGGCCAGGGCATCGGCATCGGCCTGTCCACCTGCTACAACATCATCCAGCAACACCAGGGCGAGATTCTGGTGGAAAGCGAGCCGAACCGGGGCTCCACATTCCGGGTCAAACTGCCCCTGGCCTGAGCCGGGGCGCTCCCGGCCATTCCGGACCCCCGCCGGCCCCATCCGCCGCCGGCCAATCGCCCCGCGCCCCGGAAACGGGAATCGCGGCCCTTGCAGCGAAACATCCAAGGAGGCGAAGTTTCCTCGTAGATGAACGGCGCCGATCCCATTCAAATTCTCGTGGTGGACGATGAAAAATCGATCCGCCGGCTGATCGATCTGGAAATCTCCTCCGATCATCGCGTGGTCACCACGGCCGCCAACGCCCGGGAAGGGCTGATCAAGCTCCGCAAGCAGCGGTATGACGTGGCCGTGGTGGACATCAAGCTTCCCGACGCCAACGGGCTGGACCTGATGATTCAGCTTCAGGAGATGGTTCCCGAACTGGAAATCATTCTGGTCACCGGCTTCGGCGACATCGACAGCGCCGTGGAAGCCATGCGGATGGGGGCCTACGACTACATCACCAAGCCGTTCAACCTGGACCGGCTGGAGCTGGTGATTGAAAAGGCCAACCAGCGCGTCCGCCTGCGTCGGGAAAACCGGGTCCTGCGCCATCATCAATCCGCCAAGCCCAATTACAAAATCATCGGCCAGTCCCCCGGTCTGGACGACGTCCGGTACATGGTGCGAAAGGTCGCCCCGACCCACGTTCCCGTGCTGATCACCGGCGAAAGCGGCACCGGGAAAAACGTGGTGGCCCGCAACATTCACCAGTTGAGCGGCCGCGCCGAGCAGCCGCTCATCACCAAAAACTGCGGCACCCTGCAAAAGGAGCTGATCCGCAGCGAATTGTTCGGCCATCGGCGCGGCTCCTTCACCGGGGCCACCGAATCCCGGGAGGGATTGCTGGCCCTGGCCAACAAGGGAACGCTGTTTTTGGACGAGGTGGGCGAACTGCCCGTGGAGGTGCAGGCCTCCATGCTGCGGGTGCTGGAAAACCAGACCTACCGGCGGGTGGGCGGGCAGGACGAACGCCAGGTGGACATCCGCTTCCTGTTCGCCACCAACCGCAACCTCGCGGAAGAGGTGGCGGCGGGACGGTTCAGCCAGGCGCTGTTTCACCGGCTCAACGTCTTCACCATCATGCTGCCGCCCCTGAGGGACCGGGCCGAGGACATCCCGCTGCTGGTGGAATATTTTCGCGGCAAGCTGAGCCAGGGAGGCCCCCCCTGCCGGATTTCCGCCCGGGCCATGGAATGCCTGCTGGCCTACCACTGGCCCGGCAACGTGAGGGAGCTGCAAAACGTCATCGAGCGGGGCATCATCCTTTCCGAAAACGGCCTGCTGACCGAACGCTGCCTGCCCCACGAGCTGGTGAACGCGGTTCGGGACACGCCCCGGGACACCCCGTTTCAATCCTTGGACGAGCTGGAAAAGGCCCACATTCTCCGGGTGCTCAAATTCGCCGAAAACAACCGGGTCCGGGCGGCGGAAATCCTCGGCATCGGGCGAAAAACGCTGTATCGCAAGCTGAAAAAATACGAAATGGAAGAGTTCCAAGCCCGCTGATTCCGCAGACGCGGTCTTCGGTTCTTTGGAGGAACGCCATGGAAGCGCATATCACCGTCAAACTCTTCGCGACCCTCACGCCCCTGACGCCGGAAAATTCCGACGCCTATCCGGTCGCGGAAGGAACCACGGTTCACGACATCATCCGCCGGCTTTCCGTTCCGGAAGAGGAAGCCAAGCTGATTTTCATCAACGGCCGGAAGGCCGAATTCGACACGCCGCTGAAGCCCGGAGACCGGCTGGGGATTTTTCCGCCGGTTGGAGGCGGTTGATGGCCGAGCCGGAACCTAACGCGGCGGTCGCGGAGGCGATTTCGGAACGGGCGATTTCCGCGACCTTTCCCGACGGCCAGCCCTATCGGTCGCTTTCGCCCGCGGCCGTCCGCGAGCTGTGCGGCGGGTTTCATCTGCCCGGATGGGAACTGGAGGCCGCCGCTTTGGACGCGGGGGTCGTTCCGGAGCGGTACGCGCGAAATTTCCGGACCTTCGATCCGACGGATCAGGCCCGATTGCTCCGCTCCCGCGTGGCCGTGGTGGGCTTGGGCGGTTTGGGGGGGACGGTGGTGGAAATCTTCGCCCGGGAAGGCGTCGGCCGACTGACCCTGATCGACGGGGACAATTTCGAAGCCAGCAACTTGAACCGCCAGCTCTTCAGCCTTCCAGAGCTGCTGGACACGCCCAAGGCGGCCGGGGCGGCTCGCCGGGTGGCCCGGGTGAATCCCTCGGTGGAGGCGTCGGTCCACCCGATTTTCCTCGCCACGGTCAACGCGGAGGCCCTGCTGGCGGGGGCCGATCTGGTGGTGGACTGCCTGGACAATCTGCCCGCCCGCTTCGTTCTGGAATCGGCCGCCCGAAAGGCCGGAATCCCGCTGATTTCCGCGGCCATCGGCGGGGTCGCCGGCCACGTCACCACGATTTTTCCCGAAGACGAGGGATTGCGGTTGATCTACGGCCCGCCGGAGTCGGCCGGGAAGAAGGGGGCGGAACAATCCCTAGGCACCCTTCCCCACGCCATCACCGTGCTTTCCGCCCTGGAATGCAGCGAAGCCGTCAAAATCCTTCGGGGCGGGGAACCCGACCTCCGCAACCGGCTGCTGCTGATGGATCTCGCCGACACCACTTTCCAGGTCCTGGACCTCGCCTGAGGGCGTTTTCGACGGCCATTCCCCCTTTGTGCTTCGGCCGGCTTATCCAAATTCCAGCCATTCCGGTTCGCGATAAGCCGGCCCGAAATCCGTCTTCTGTTTTCAACGGGAAATCGTCATTGCCACGGGGTGGGGAAAATCATCCCGCCAGGTCCAGCGGTTGATTTCCCCCCTTCTCGATGGGCCGGATGAAGGCGAAGTTTACCCGCCTTCAGCAGGAGCTGTACGGAATGGAGGATGAGGCGGGCGGAATGTGAGGGTGACGCCTGTGGGATTGGCGATCCTCCATGGAATGCGGGCCGGATGAGATTGAAACGCGTTAGGCGGCAGAATCCCACTTTTCGGCCCGCTCCCGAAGAATCGGAAGATATTTGGGCCATTCATGGAGGGTTTCGGGATCAAAATCCGCGCCATTTGGCCAAACGAGGGTCTGGATTTCCGGATCGATGGCGACTTGGCGAAAAAGAGCGGGGTCTTTTAAGGGGCCATAAACCGCTCCCTTCAGAACCGGCTCAAAGTCAACAATTTGGAGCGTCTGATCATCAAAAACAACCTGGAGGGCATATTCTCCGACAAAGGAGAAAGATACCACTCGAAAAACATTGTGTTCCATCCAAAATACCTCCCTTCACCTTAATGGCCTAATCCGGATGGGCAGGCCTCCCGATTGAATGTTGTGCCAATTCGCCACTAATTCTTCCCGATGGATTTCCGCCCAAGCCATTATTAGCCGTTCTTGCCTCTGCGGAAGGCGACCGCCAATCCGTTCAACTGGATCGATTCGATAGACCGCCGCCCGACCCTGGTAGTAAGCGTGGAAATGGGGGTGGTGGTGGGGAGCCCCTGCCTCAAGATACATCCTAATAATGATCCCGAAGAATCTTGAAATTTCCGGCATTTCCTCACCTGACGCCTCAAATCGGCCGTATTTTGGGACTTCGAATTTTTCCCGAATCGGTTGCCCCCTACGGAATATGCCCCAACGCCTCCCCCGGCACCGGAACGAATTCCTCCGCGCCCGGGGGCTGCCAGTGGAGCCGCAGGGCGGCGGTGCCTTTCCGCTGAAAATAACGGAGCTGGACGGGATACCATCCCGCCTTTTCGGCGACGTAGGCGGTTGGCTCGGTCCAGCGGTCGCCGTGGACGTCCGGATCGTAGAGCACCTGGGCGTCGCCGATGTGCATGGAAAAGCCGTCGTTGGTCAGCGCCTTGAATTGGTAGGTCCCCGCCGGTTGCAGACGCAGAAACCCTTCCATCCGCATTCCCACGCCCCGGCTCTTGCCGCTGTCGAAAATTTCTCCGCCGCCAAATTGATGATCGATATTCGTGACCGGTTTTCCGGGCCGGCTCACCTTCAGCAAAATTTCGTCCTCCGGAATTTCCCGAATGTGTCGGACGAAGCCGTCGTAATACCGAACCGAGAGGCCGGGCTTCAGCCGTTGGGCGTCCGCGTCGCTCAACGTCTTCGCGGTTTTGGGGCCGATCGCGCAGCCGAGGAGCAAACCGGCCAGCGATACGGCCAACGACGCGGAAAGAATCGTGGTTCGGGCCATTTTGGAGACGACGGGAAATGACATGGAACCTCCATTCGGTTCTCGATTTTGAGGAAAGCATATCCACGAAACGAAACAAATGCAAATCCAGGCCTCCCCTTATTTTTACCTCTCGAACCCGGATTTGCGTCCCATCGTCTCCGTCGCGACGGCCGATTCAAACGCGAAAAGGGGGCCCGAAGGCCCCCTTGACTTGCCTTAAAAACCCGCCTGCGCGGCGACTACCAGTTATACACCGTGTCCAGCGCCTCGTCGGAGATGTCGAAGGTGACGTTGTGCGGGGCGATGGCTTCGCGCTGGAAGTAGCGGGGCAGCCGGTCGTCCAGGGCGGTGAATCCGGCGCGCTTGTTGAAGTCGCACTGCCCGGAAATTGGATTTCATCAAAGGATGCCGCTCAACATGACCTTGGCGCACCACCCCGCATCCATGCCTGCGGCTAATTTTGGCAACCGAAAATCCGTTGCAGTCAACGCTGTCATTGACTATGATGACAGCGACAATCCGTTCCGTTTGATCATGAACCGGAGGCAACGCCGATGAGTACGCTGACGATTCGCAATCTGGATGAGATCGTTAAAAAAAATCTACGTTTAAGCGCCGCAAAGCACGGCTGTTCCATGGAAGAAGAGGCAAGGCGAATCCTTCGACGGGCCCTCGTCCAAAAGGAGGGCGACAAAGGGCTTGGAACCCGAATTCACGAAAGATTCACAACGTTCGGAGGTGTCGATCTGGAGTTGCCCGATCGGTCCACGCCACGTCCCGCGCCGGATTTCACGGCCAAGAAACAATGATATTGCTCGACACCAATGTTTTGTCCGAGTTGATGTCCGCAGAACCGAATGAGCATGTCATCCGGTGGATCGACGACCATTATCCCATAAACCTTTATATTTGCGCGGTTACCCGGGCGGAAATAGAACTCGGGATATTGCTGCTTCCAGAAGGCAAGCGAAAAAAGCAACTGGCCGGCGCAGCAAATGAGATGTTTTCCGATTTTTCGGGCCGTTGTCTTTCATTTGACGAATCGGCGGCCGTCGAATACGCGAAATTGGCAAAGCAGCGCCGGAATATGGGCCGCCCGATCAGCGTGGAAGACGGGCAGATCGCCGCTATCGCGATAGCGAATCGATTGATCCTGGCGACTCGAAACGTGAAAGATTTTGAAGAGATTTCCGAACTGAATATCATGAATCCGTGGTGCGCGTCCGGCTCCTGAATTGCCATTCAACCGAACCCGTGCCTTCCTGCGGAAGCCGGCGCATTTCGAGTCCTTTCCCGAACGGGTCGAGCGATCGGGAACCTCCGGAAAACCGAACGGGTTCCGAATCCCCGCACCTCGAAGAATCTTCTCCCGTCGATACGCATACTTCCGAAGGCCACAAGCGAGTTTTCGAGGCGTAGGGCCAGGCCTTACGTGCCCGCCCTTCGGCGAGCGGACAAGGGGCGCCTGCACCTCTACGCCCGAATTCCCGTTCGCCGGACGCGCAATCCATGCCTTTTCCAAGCATAAAAAAGGGGGCCTTCGCAAAGGCCCCCTTAGTCTTCGTTTCTACTAAAAAAAACGGTTACGCGACTACCAGTTGTAGACCGTGTCCAGCGCCTCGTCGGAAATGTCGAAGGTGACATTGTGCGGGGCGATGGCTTCGCGCTGGAAGTAGCGGGGCAGCCGGTCGTCCAGGGCGGTGAATCCGGCGCGCTTGTTGAAGTCGCGCTCGGTGGAAAGAATCTGCTTGCCCAGGGCCACCACGTCGTCGGCGGTCATGTTCAGGTTGTAGAAGCCGTTGATGGACTGCACCATTGCGTCGAAGGTCTCGGGCTGGTCCAGAATGGCGAAGGCGATGAAGAGACAGTAGCCGGTGGCGTCCAGGGCCGCGGTGGCGATCTGGAGGTTCCGGGACAGCTCGATCTGGCCCTCGGTGGACAGGGGATCCACGTCGCCGCCGACTTTCAGGATGTTGGTGGCGATGGCGTAGCCGGCGGTGTGGTCCGCGCCCATGGTGGAGGTGGCGTAGGTGACGCCGATGCCCTTGACGGCGCGGGGATCGTAGGCCGGCATCGCCTGGTTCTTGACCACCGGCGCGCGCTCGATTCCGAAGGCCCGGGCGGTCATGGCCGCGCCGTTGCCCAGAATGCGGCCCAGCGGCGTTCCCTGGGCCACTTCCTCCAGCAGCTTGACGGCGCCTTCGGCGTCGCCGAACTTCAGCAGGCCCGCTTCCATGGCCACGCCGATGGTCACGCCCATCTCGATGGTGTCCAGCCCGATGTCGTCGTCCATGAAGTCCAGCCGGGCCACCGCGTCGGGATCGCAAATGCCGCAGTTGCCGCCGTGGGCCCAGACCGTCTCGTACTCGGGCTGCTTGGTGATGTAGTTGCCGTCCTTGTCCATGAAGATGCCGGAACACTGGATGGCGCAGCCGCGATGGCAGCCGTGGGTCGGGTTGCCGCCGCGCTGGGTCTCCAGCTCGGCGTAGGTCTCGCCGGAGAGCTTGCCGGCGTCGGCGTACTGGCCCTCCTTGAAGTTATACGTCGGATAGGCGCCGGCCTCGTTGATGATGTTGGTGAGGACGTTGGTGCCGTAGGCGGGGAGCCCCTGGCCGGTGACCGCGTGGCCCCGGAGGCCCTGGTTGAACAGCTTGTTGGCCTCCTTGAACTTCTCGGCGTCGGCCGGCTTGCGCATCTTGCAGCCCTCGTCGTCCAGCACGAAGAGCTTGATGTTCTTGGAGCCCATCACCGCGCCCACGCCGCCGCGGCCGCAGTGGCGGGTCGGCCGGAACTCGCGGTCGGTCACCGCGATGGAGGCGGCGCACATCTTCATCTCCCCGGCGGGGCCCACGGAAATCATGGCCACCTTGTCGCCGTGATCCGCCTTGATCTTCTCGGAGAGCGGATAGTTGCGAAGGGTCTTGTACTCGTTGCAAGGCGTGATTTCCACCTTGTCGCTGTTGATGAAGACCTTGTACAGATCGTCGGTCTTGGGCTCGCCCTCCAGAATGATGGCGGCGTAGCCGAGCCGCGCCATGACCTGCGCGCCCTGTCCGCCGGCGTTGGACTCCTTGATGCCGCCGGTCAGCGGGCTCTTGCAGCCGATGGAAATTCGGCCGGAGGTGGACGCGGCGGAGCCGGACATGAGGCCCGGGGCGATCACGAGCTTGTTCTCGGGTCCAAGCGGATGGCAGTCCGCCGGCACTTCCTTGGCGACGACGGTGGACGTCATCCCCCGGCCGCCGAGCCCCGCGTAGTCGCCCAGCGGTTCCGTGGTGAAAGTGGGGCCGCCGTCCGCGCCGACATTGATTCGAAGTATTTTGTCCATACCCGTCAAACCCTCCTTTTACTTGCATGGCACAGGGTGCCGTTCGGATTCTCGTCTGTATATCTCCGTCTTGGTTATCTCTTTCCGCTTCAGCGGCTTTCGAGAACAAAAAGAACCCGAACGAACCAAAATGGAGCAATACAAACCAACTAATTAGATTTATTATACATTCCCGGCGGGTCGCTGTCAAATCCAAACCTCCGCCGGGGGGAAAACCGGGAAAATCGAAATCAGGCTCGCTCCCCAATACCAAAGCAAGAAGTCTGCCAAAAATTATTCGCCGGAAGCGGCCACCCCCACCATGGGGACGCCGGGGAGCGTCGGCGAAGCGGCGCCCAGACATTCCGCCAGGGCGGCCCGGGGGGCGCGAAATCCCATACGGAGAAAATGGCCGCCCATCTCCTCCGCGATCATGTTGAACAACTTGACCCGAATCCAGCCGGAACGGGCGGAATCCGTCGCCCCCGCGTCGCGATGGCTGATGTCGCCGCGAAACCCGCCCAGCACCCCGCCCCGGCGCATGGTCGCCCCCACCAGACCGGGCATGGCCGCGGAAAGCGCCAAGACCGACTCGTCGGCCACGATCACGTCGAGATCGTCCACCGGCTTGGCGTTCAAAAAAATGGTGGAAATCCGGCCGGCCACGTAGTCGGCGGGAATTTTCCATTGGCCGCAAAGAATCTCCTGGAGCGGGCGGCCGGTTTCCGCCGCGACCCAGACGCCGGATTCCAGCAGCGGCCGAAGCGCCGGGACCGCGGCGGGCGAAAGCGCAACATTCGGAATCGATTCAATCATCCGCTGGCGTCCTCCAATCGAATATAGGTCAACGTCTGGTTGAGAAGTTGATAGGCGATTTCGCCGAAGGTAATGGGGCCGGTGATCCCGGGCGTGACCTTGCCTTCCAGCTCGGAATAAAGGTAGTTGAGCACGCAGTTGCAGGCGAAGGCCACCTTGCCGGTTTCCTCCGTGGGCATGCGGGAGGTGAATTCCTCCACGTAGCCGCCCACCGGACGGGCCTGCCGATATTCCACGCCGGGGAACACCGGGGCGTAAAACTTGACCTGCCCCGCCTTGGGGTCCACCGACTGAAAGCTGATGTTGACCTTTACCCCGTAGTAATCGGCCACCAGGGGAAGCCGCTGATCCAGCTTTTTCTCGGCGGCGTACTGGGCGAAATTGACCCGCTCCCCGTTGACGAGGGCGGTTTCCGCGCTGAAGCCCGACTCCGGAAAGGTGATGACGTCGCCGTCCCCGGGCTCGAACAGGTTGAAAATGCCCACTTCGGCCACCTTGCCGGGCGGCAGGTGAACCCGCATCGCCACAGCGCCGTCGGTCATCCCGGTCTGCGTTCGACCGTCATACACCTTGGGAAGCCGCCGTCCCAATTCCTCCGGCCGAACCCCGGCGATCCAGCCGATGAGGGGGCGCATGGCGAAATCCACGTATCCCGGAGCCTTCAAGGCAAATTCAAAATGGGTCCAGCTCATTCCGGGCAGAATGGCCACCGCGAAACCGTTTTCGGGAATATCCCGATACACGTCCACCAGGGTTTCACTGTCGTAGACCTGTATTGAAACCGATTCCACCAGGTCGGGAAGTTCCGTCACGCAGACCTGATCCCGGCTAAACAAACCACCACGATCGGTCATGAAAAAAGCGCTGCTTCCCCCGATCCAGTTGCCGGCCGGCAGCGTTTCCAATACCGCGTCGTCGCCGGCCAGCAACAGCGGACGGCCGGTTTCGATCCGTCCCGCCGCATTTTCCGGCGTGTACATTTCACTGCCCATGGCGCCCCCCTATTTCAAAATCTTGGCCAGATCCCGCTGCACGGACGGCATCTGGACATTTCGCGCGAACACGTCGTGCAGTTCTCGAGCCCCCTCCTGAACCACCGCCGGGTCGTTTCGATGGCGAACTTTCACCTTCAAATGGCCCATCAAAATCTTGGCGGCGACGAAATCAAACTGAAACGTCCGCTTGCCGGAAACGATATCGCTCCAGACCGGATCGCTTGCGGGTGGTACGGATAAAGCCATTGTCTTCCCCTTTTCTTCAAGACCAACGGAATACGTCCAATGTGGAGAGACGGTTGGCGCCCCTTCATGCAAGAACGGCGCGCAAAACCGACTCCGCCCCAGGGAAAAAGGCGGGCCTTTTTTTGGATGTTCGAATTAGTTTTCGGGAAAGTAAATTAATTTACGCCAAAAATCAATCCATCCGAACTCGAAAGAAATGCGTCGGCCCAAAGCCGTGGAAAATTTCATGAAAAACAAACGGGGGCGGATGATGTGGCGGAAAGCTGGCCATTTCCCCAACCGACCGCCAAAGGAAAAGCGGGAAAACATCGAATCATCTGTCCCGCGCCTCGGGGGTTCCAAGGGGCGGGGGTTCCGAAAGCCGGGGAGAACGCGTCGCTTGAACGAAGGGTTGGATGGCGAGATTGGCCGGAGACGAAGGAAAAAAAAAGTGGATTTGGAATCCGGAAAGAATCCGTGGTATGAAAAAGCGGCATGGGAAAACGGCGCCGCCGGGTCGATTTGACCCGGCGGCCCGGGGTCCATGGGTCATTCGGCCCCACCTCCCAAAAACGGCTTATTGGCAACCACGAATGCATTTCTCCGAAAAATGGACGCACGTCCGAAATGGTTTTAAAAAGTTATTATTTGCGATATTTTTGAGTTCGACCCAAGGCCGAGCCTGAAAACCGCAAAACGCCCCAAAACCAACCCGTGCCGACTTTTGCTCCATTTTCCGGGAGACGACCGACGCCCGCTTCCCCCAACCCGCGAACCCGGAGGTTTCATGACCACACGTCTCTTTTCCGCAATCCTTATCCTTGGCATGGCGCTCCTGCTCGGCGCCTGCGCCGGCGATCCGCCGTCCCAACCCATGAATCCCGGCGCCACGCCGTCCGCGCCCAAGGTTCGCACCGCCCCTTCGCCCCAGCCGGCCACCGGGACCGGCGACTGCTACCAGGCGGGCTATCGCTACGGCGTCTGCGCGGCCAAAAGCACCACCGACGGCAGTTGCGATCCGGCCAGTCAAACGCCGATTCCGCCGGAATGCCAACCCCGCCCCGAGACCCAGCAGGGCATCAAGGACGGCCTGCGGTCGATCCACATGAAACACCGGACGCCGGGCTCCTGAAGCGGCGCGGCCCCGGCCGGGGCGGCTTTGTCCGCGGGCCGCGCCTCGCCGGCCGACGGGACGGACATCGAAATCCGAACCGTCGCGCCGGCGCGTCATTCACGCCCCGCCACCGCCTCGGCCGCTTCCGCGGCCCGGGCCATCACTTCGGCCTGGTCCAGGGTTTCCAGCCGTCGGTCGGCCATCAGCACCCGGCCGTTGACCACCGTGGCGGCCACGTCCGATCCCCGCACCGCGTAGACCAGATGGGATTCCGGATTGTACATGGGCCTCAGATGGGGCCGGTTGAGGTCCACCACGATCAGATCGGCCCGCTTGCCCGCTTCCAGGGAGCCAATTTCCGCCTCCAGCCCCAGGCAGCGGGCCGCGTCGATGGTGGCCATGCGGAGGACGGTGCGGGCGTCCAGCACCGTGGGGTCCAGGGTGTTGACCTTGTGGAGCTTGGCGCAGGTGTCCATCTCCCGCAACAGATCCAGGTCGTTGTTGGAGGCGCAGCCGTCGGTGCCCAGCCCCACGCGGACGCCGGCCCGCAACAGCTCCGGAACCGGGGCCACGCCGGAGGCCAGCTTCATGTTGCTCTCGGGGTTGTGGGCCGCCTTCACGTCGTGTTCCGCCAGCAGGGCGATGTCTCCCTCCGTCAGATGGACGCAGTGGGGCGCGACCACGTCCGGCCCCAGAACGCCCAGCGCCGCCAGATGTTCCACCGGCGTCCGGCCGTATTTTTCCCGGGTCTGTTGAACCTCGTCCCGGGTTTCGGACAAGTGAATCACCAGCCGGGCGTTTCGGGACCGGGCCAGTTCGGCGGCCCGTTCCAGCAGCGACGGCGCGCAAAGATAGGGCGAATGGGGCTCCACCGCCACCCGGATCAGCGGATCGTCGGCCCATCGGTCCATCATGGCAGCCACGTAGTCGAACCCGGCCTCGATGGGACCGTAATTGGGCGAGGGAAAATCGTAGAGCACCTCCCCCACCGCCGCCCGCATTCCCGCGTCCCGGGCGGCCCGGGCCACCGACTCCTCGAAAAGATACATGTCGCAGAAGCAGGTGGTTCCCGATCGGATCATCTCCGCGCAGGCCAACAGCGCGCCGTCGTACACCCGGTCGGCGTTCAGCCGGGCCTCGGCGGGGAAAATGTGGTCCTGCAACCAGGTCATCAGCGGCAGGTCGTCGGCCAGACCCCGGAAGAGGGTCATGGCGGCGTGGGTGTGAACGTTGACCAGACCGGGCAGGATCAGCCCGCCGTCGGCGTCGATCGCCCGGTCGGCCGCGGCGTCGGCGAAATCGGCCGCCGGTCCCACCGCCGCAATGCGTCCGCCGGAAACCGCCACCGCCCCGCCGCGGAGAGTTCGGTTTTCCGCGTCCAGGGTCAGCACCGTGCCGTTGGTCACCAGCAGGTCGAACTTGTCGGAACCGGATGGAGCGGAATGGGATCGGGCGGGGGGATCAGCCATCGAGCCCCTCCACCACCCGACGAATCAGCGCGGCCACCCGGGGCGCGGCGGCGTCGGCCGCCGCGATGATCTCCTCCAGCACCGCCGGAGCGGCATGGGGATGGTCGGGGTGGTGGATGTTGGTCAGCATGGAGAGGCCCAGAATCCGCATTCCGGCGTGGACCGCCGCGATGGCCTCCATGACGGTGGAAAAGCCCACGGCGTCCGCGCCGATGGTCCGCAGATGCCGAACCTCGGCGGGGGTTTCCAGGGACGGCCCTTTGAGCCCGGCGTACACGCCCCGTTGGACCGAGACCTTTTCCTCGGCGGCGGCCGCGGCGGCCCGGTCCGCCAGCTCCGCGTCGTAGACCCGGCCCATGTCCGGAAACCGAAGCCCCCATTCGTCCAGATTTTCCCCCACCAGCGGGTTTTCCCCCGTCAGGTTGACGTGGTCGGCCAGAATCATCACGTCCCCCGGGGAATAGGCCGGATTAATTCCCCCGGCGGCGTTGGTGACGACGAGGGTTTTGGCCCCCAGCTCCTGGAGCACGCGAACCGGAAAGGCGACGTCCTTGGCCGAATAGCCTTCATAAAGGTGAAAGCGGCCCTGGAACACCGCCGCCGGCCGGCCGGCCAGCTCGCCGGTCACCAGTTGGCCGGCATGGCCGGCCACGGTGGACCGTTGGAAATGGGGAATGTCGCCGTAGGGCAGTGTCGCCGGCTCCTGGACGGCGTCGGCGATGGCGCCCAATCCGGTGCCGGTCAAAACCCCCACCTCCGGGGTTCGGCCAACCCGTTCCCGGAGAAAGGCGGCGGCCTCCGCCGCCCGCTGTCGTTGCGCGCGCATGATTTTTCCTTCCATGATGAACGCCTTCAAAAGCGAAGGTCATTGGTTGACGCATGAAAGTCTCCATAGTCGAGACGGCCGCCGCCGTCAATTGGCGGGCCGGGAATCGGAGCGGCGTCGAGCGGACCGTTGACTTTTCACGGCGTGTATGAAATGGTATTTAGTCTTTAATTCCGTATTCTTCGCGGAACTTTTCCCAACCCTTAACCCAGTCGGGAGAGACATCTGAATGATGGACATCGCGTATCCAGAGCACCCGGACATAACGGAAGAGATGTGGCAAAAAATCGACGGGGTGATCGAAAAATACGCCGGCCAGGCCGGCTCGGTGATCGCCGCCCTGCGGGAAAGCCAAAACGTGGTGGGCTGGCTCCCGGTTCCGGTCATGGAATACCTCAGCGAGGGGCTGAATCTGCCCCGGGCCGACGTGTTCGGCGTGGCGTCCTTCTACTCCCTCTTTTCCCTGGAGCCCAAGGGCCGGCACACCATCAAGGTCTGCACGGGCACCGCCTGCTACGTAAAGGGCATCAAGGAGGTCATCAGCCGGATCAGCAACAAATACGACATGGCGGAAGGATGCACCACCGAAGACCGGTGCTTCTCCCTGGAATCGGTTCGGTGTCTGGGCGCCTGCGGTCTGGCGCCGGTCATGGTCGTGGGCGACGACGTCCACGGCGCGGTTCAGGCCGACACCGTACTGGGGATTCTTGAACGGTACGAATAAAGGCAACGGAATGAAGTTATCCGAAATTCGGGATATTTTGAACGCCGAAGTGCTGGTGGGCGAGGAACATCTCGACATCGGCGTGGCCGGCGCCGGCGGGGCCGATCTCATGGACGACATCCTGTCGGCCGTGGCCAAAGGATCGGTGCTGCTCACCGGCCTCAATTCGGAACAGGTGCTGCGCACCGCGAAAATCGCCGAGGTCGGCGCGATCGTCTTCGTCCGGGGCAAACGGCCGGACCCGGCGGTGATCAAACTGGCGGAATCCTACAACCTGCCGCTGTTGCGGACCAAATATTCGATGTTCGTGGCCAGCGGCCGGTTGTACATGAACGGACTGAGGGGACTGGACGGGTCCTGGTAGCCCGTTGACTGGCAAACCGGGGCCCGGCAAACCGGGAGAAAAGGGAGACACATGGGAACGGCAACCGTCACCTTGGAAGATTTAAAAACCATTCAGGAAAAACGAAAGCGGGAATTTGACGCGCCGGGCATGAAGCAGCTGCTCATCTGCGGCGGCACCGGCTGCCACGCCACCGGCAGCATCGCCGTAAAAGAGGCCTTGGAAAAGGAAATCGAAGCCAACGGCCTATCCGATACCTGCAAGGTGGTGGAAACCGGCTGCAACGGTTTCTGCGCCCTCGGCCCGCTGATGGTGGTCCACCCGGAGGGCGTTTTCTATCAAAAAATTTCCGCCAAAGCCGTTCCCGACATCGTCAAAAGCCACCTGGTGGACGGCAAGCCGGTGGAGAAATACCTCTACAAAGACCCCGGCACCAAAAAGCGCATCCCCCTCCAGAACGACATCCCCTTCTTCGCCAATCAAATGCCGCGCGCGCTCCGCAACAAGGGGCTCATCGATCCCGAGTCCCTGGAGGACTACATCCGCAACGACGGCTATCAGGGCGCGCACAAGGCCCTGACCGAGATGACGCCCGAACAGATCATCGACGAAGTCAAACGGTCCGGAATGCGGGGCCGCGGCGGCGCCGGATTCCCCACCGGCATGAAGTGGCAATTCGCCCACGGAAGCCCCGGCGACGTGAAGTACGTGCTGTGCAACGCCGACGAGGGCGACCCCGGCGCCTTCATGGACCGGTCGATCCTGGAGGCCGACCCCCACGCGGTGCTGGAAGGCATGATCATCGCCGCCAAGGCCATCAACGCCGGCCAGGGCTACATTTACGCCCGGACGGAATATCCGCTGGCGATCAAACGGCTGGAAATCGCCATTGCCAAGGCCAAGGAGCGGGGCCTGCTGGGAAAAAACATCTTCGGCACCGATTTTTCCTTCGACATCGACATCTACCAGGGCGCCGGCGCCTTCGTCTGCGGCGAGGAAACCGCCCTGATGCGCTCCATCGAAGGCCGGCGCGGAATGCCCCGCCCCCGCCCCCCCTTCCCCGCCCTCAAGGGGCTTTGGGAAAAGCCGACCATCTTGAACAACGTGGAAACCCTGGCCAACATTCCCCAGATCATCCAGTACGGCGGCGACTGGTACGCCAGCGTGGGCACCGAAAAAAGCAAGGGCACCAAGGTCTTCGCCATGTCGGGGGACATCAACAACATCGGCCTGGTGGAAGTGCCCATGGGCACCCCGCTGCGGGAGCTGATCTACGACGTGGGCGGCGGCATTCCCAAGAAAAAGAAATTCAAGGCGGTGCAGCTTGGCGGCCCCTCGGGCGGCTGCGTTCCCGAGCAACACCTCGACATCCGGGTCGATTACGAGGAAATCGCCAAGGTGGGCGCCATCATGGGCTCCGGCGGCGTCATCGTCATGGACGAAACCACCTGCATGGTGGACATGGCCCGCTTTTTCATGGACTTCATCCAGGAAGAGTCCTGCGGGAAATGCACCCCCTGCCGGGAAGGCACCAAGCGGCTGCTGGAGCTGTTGGAAAAAATTTGCGACGGCCGGGGCGAACTCGAGGACATCGACACCCTGGAGGAGCTGTCGGCCACCATCCAGGAAGGCTCCCTGTGCGGCCTGGGCCAGACCGCGCCCAACCCCGTTCTCTCCACCCTCCGCTACTTCCGGGACGAATACGAGGCCCACATCACGGACCGCAAGTGCCCCGCCAAAAGCTGCGCGGCCCTGTTGGCCTTCGAGGTCGACACGGAAAAATGCACCGGCTGCGGCGCCTGCTTCCGGGCCTGCCCGGCCGACGCCATCGTCTGGAAGAAAAAGGAAGTGGCCCGGATCAACAAGGAAAAATGCGTCGAATGCCTCACCTGCTACAACGTTTGCAAATTTGACGCCATCGACTGAGGTCCGCGGTCCGCTTCGACGCCCACGCGGCCGGCGCGGACCTTGAATTCCCGTCGGGGTCATTCCCGAACGATCCAAACCCCAAATCTTCCCCAAGGAGCGGTTCCATGTTTGAAGCCATTGCCATTATGGGGGGCCTCGGAGTGGTCGTCGGCGCCGGTTTGGCGGCCGCCTCCAAAATTTTCTACGTCTACGTCGACCCCCTCATCGTCGCCATCGACGAGGAACTTCCCGGCGCCAATTGCGGCGGCTGCGGCTATCCCGGCTGCACCTCCAACGCCGAAGCCATCGCGGCGGGCAAATCGCCCCCGAACTCCTGCGTGGCCGCCGGGATCGAAACCGCCGAAGCCATCGCGGCGGTGCTGGGCGTCACCATCGAGGCCAAAGAACCGGACATCGCCCGGCCGGGCTGCTATTTCGGCTTTCAGGACGCGGACACCCGCTACCTGTACGACGGCCTGAGCGACTGCCGTGCCGCCTCCCTCCTGGGCGGCGGAATGAAAATCTGCGAGATCGGCTGCCTGGGTCTGGGCAGTTGCGCGGCGGTCTGCCCCTTCGACGCCATCGTGATGGGGGCGGACAACCTGCCGGTGGTGGACGCGGAAAAATGCACCGGTTGCGGCACCTGCGAGCGGGTCTGTCCCAAGCACATCATCACCCTCTCCTCGGCGACCCGGCGCATCCTGCGGGAATACACCGACCACGAGTGCACCACCCCCTGCCAGCGGGCCTGCCCCGCCGGCATCGACATCCGGGAATACATCCACCAGATCGAGATTGGCGACTATCATCGTTCGGTTCAGGTCATCAAGGAGCGCAACCCCTTTCCCACCGTCATCGGCCGCATTTGCCCGCGTCCCTGCGAAAACGAGTGCCGACGCAACATGGTGGACGATCCGGTGGCCATCAATTTCCTCAAGCGTTTCGCGGCCGACTACGAGCGGGAGGGCGGAACGCGGATTCAGCCCTACAAGGCGCCGTCTTCGGGCCGGAAAATCGCCGTGGTGGGAGGCGGCGCAGAGGGCCTTTCCGCCGGCTTTTTCTCCGCCCGCCTAGGCCACGACGTCACCCTGTTCGAGGCAACGGACAAGCTGGGCGGCATGCTCCGGACCGCCATCGCGCCGGAGCGGCTGCCCGCCGACGTGCTGGAGTGGGACATCGAAGGCGTGCTGGACATGGGCGTGGAAGTCCAAACCGGCAAGACCCTGGGCAAGGATTTCACCATTCCGGCGCTTTTGGAGGGCGGCTACGAGGCCGTCTTCACCGGCACCGGCGGATGGGACAGCCGGCTCACCCGGATTCCCGGCAACCAGATCGAATCCCAGTTCCCGGGCGCCTATCTGCTCATCGACCTCATCAAGGCCGACACCCACCGCAGCAACCGGATCGCCCCGGCGGGCCCGGTGGTCATTCTCGGCGGGGGCCGCGCGGCCGTCAAGGGCGCGGAAATCTGCCGCGACCTGGGCGCCGAGTCGGTGACGGTGATCTTCCGGGAACAAAAGGAACAGCTTTCCAAGGAAGCCTTGGCCCGGGTGGCCGAGGTGGAGGACGATTCGGTCGTCACGCTGCGTTTCGGCGCGGGCATCGGCGCCATCGCCGGCTACGGCGGGGAGCTGACCGAAGTTGAGGTGGTGGACCTGGAAAGGAACGAGCGGGAACGGCTGACGGCGCGGAGCCTCTTTCTGGGGGCCGGCCGGTTTCCGGAAATGATTTTCACCCGCCGGCCCACCGCCGAAGCCGGCCCGGTGGCCTGGCGCGGCGTGCCGCCCTACAAGAATCCGTACCACAAGGACGAGGAAGGGCTTTTCGCCCCCGGCGACGCGCTGACCGACTTCAGCGCCGCCATCCGCGCCATCGGCGCCGGCCGTCGGGCCGCCGCCTCGGTGCATCGGCTGCTCTTCGACATTCCGCTGGAGCTGGACGAAGGGGTTCTGACCCCCGACTCCCGGATTCAGGACGTGGATTCGGTCCACAACGTCAAACCGATCCCCCGTCAGATCATGCCCCTTGCCGGGCCCCGCGAGCTGGCGGAAACCCGGGAGCTGGAAAAAGGCTTCACCGAATCCCAGGCCCTTCAGGAGGCGAGACGCTGCCTCCAGTGCGGCCTGATTTGCTACGAGCGGTCGGTGAACGTGCCCATCGGGCTTGTGGGCGAACCGGAGACCGTCGAGGAGGAAACCGCGGCCTGATCCGTCAAGTCGGGTCTTCCGCGTAGGAAATCCCCGCGCCGGGGAGCGCGCCGCGCTCTCCGGCGCTTTTTCATCCCAGATGTTGAACCAAGAATGTAAAGAGGTTGCTTCGTGGTTACGGAAAACGGAATTGTCGTTCGAACCGAAGACCGGCGGGCCTGGATCAAAACGATCCGCGCCGGCACCTGCGAGGGTTGCGGCTCCCGGGACTTGTGCCAGGGCGGAAATGAATGCGAGGTGGAGGTGGCCAACACGGCGGGCGCCGGCGTCGGCGACGAGGTGGTCATCGGCTTCGCGTCCGGCTCCCTGGTGAAAATCACCTTTTTGCTCTACATGGTCCCGGTGCTGGCCATGATCGCCGGCGCGGCGATCGGGATGCGCATCGCCCCCGCCTACGGCGTGGACGAATCGGCCATGTCCGCCGCCTTGGCCTTCGGCAGCCTGGGGCTGGCCTTTCTGTTCATCCGGCTGTTCAGCGGCAAGCTGGCCGGCAACGAAAAATTCCAGGCCCGCATCCTCCGCATTCGGGCCCGGGCGCGGACCGCTTCCGCCTGATCCCGTCGCGGCTGCGGAAACCGATCCCCGCTCCGATTCGTCGGCCGCCGATCCCCCCGTCCATGCCGCTTTTTCCATCCCGGCTCCGGCCGGGATTTTTTGTGGTGTTTTTTTTTGTAACCGGATTTCCCCGGGAGACGACTCCCTTCATAGAGCGCCCGAAGACGGGCGGAAATGAAACGCAACATTGAAAAAAGGAGTTCGTCATGCGCAAATCCATTTTTTCCCGGCTCTCCTCGATGGTCCCGTCTCTGGTTCTGGCCCTGCTTCTTGCGGGCCTGATGGCCATTCCCGCATTGGCCGGTCCCCGAGGCGGCGGCTTCCGGTTTCTGCGTCATTTGGACCTGACGGAGACCCAGAAAACGGAAATCCGGACCATCCTGGACACCCACCGAAGCGACGAGGCGGTTCAGGACCTGCGGAACAACCTCCAGAACGCCCGCCAGGCGGCGCGTGACGCCGTCCGGTCCGAGACCTTCGACGAATCGGCCGTCCGAAACGCCCACAAGACCGCCGCAGGCTACGCCGAGGAGATGGCCGTCCATCGCGCCAAGGTGTATAGCGAAATCAACGCCGTTCTCACCCCCGAGCAGCGGGAGCAGTTGAAATCCCTGCCCGAACGCGGTCCCAAGGGCCGGGGCATGGGCCGAGGCAAGGGCCGGGGAACGAGGCATGGCCGGGGCTGGGGCGACGGCGCCGCCTGGGACGACGATCTGGAATCGGATTTTCTCTGATTCCCCAATCGGTCAACGAAACCGCCGGGACGCGCCCTCCGACGCGTCCCGGCGATGATTCCGATCTTCGCCCATGCCCGCTTCCGGAACCATCGATGATTCGCTTCGAATCCAACACGTCCTCGACGGCGACGTCGGCGCCTTCGAGGGACTCATCCGCGCCCACGAGGCGGGGGTTCTGCGAATTCTCAAACGAAAACTGCCCGCCGACGCGGTCCCCGACGTGGCCCAGGAGGTGTTCATCAATGCCTACCAGTCGCTGGCGGATTTCAAGGGCAACGGCGCCTTCTCCAGCTGGCTGGCGGGCATCGCCGTGCGAACCTGCTACGATTACTGGCGGAGCCGCTACCGGTCCCGGGAAACGCCCATGGGCCAACTCTCCGCAGAGGGGCGGGACTGGCTGGAGCACAATCTCGCCTCCGGGGCGGGCGGCGATTTCGAATCGGCCCACCGGCGGCGGGACGCCCGGGAGGCGCTGGACTGGGCGCTGGGCCATCTTTCGGCCGAAGACCGCATGGTGCTGGAGCTGGTTCACCTGGAGGGCCATTCCGTGAAGGAAGCGGCCAAGCTGCTGGGCTGGACCGGCGCCAACGTGAAAGTCCGGGCGTTTCGCGCCCGAAACAAATTGAAAAAATTGCTGGAAAGGGAAATCGGTGGGCCGGATTGACGAACAACGGATGATGGCGGCGTTCCGCCGGGTCCATCGGGACCGGGAAAACGAACCGGTCCCCGAGGGCTGGCGCGGGGCCGCCATGCGGGAAATCCACCGGATCGGACCGCTCAACGCCGAAGCCCGGTTCTTCAACCGGTTCGTCTGGCGTTTCGCGGCGGCGGCCTGCGTGGCGGCGGCGGGTCTTTCCCTTTACGTCGCCGCGGGGGATTTCACCGCCGAAACCGCCCTGGCCCAGGTCTACCTGGAAGACCCGGTGGGCTTTGGGTTGATCCAGACCTTTGGGGCGTTGTGATTTAAATGAAACCGACCCGCGCGAAAATGATCGCCGGGGTGTTGCTGGTCTTCCTGACCGGCGCGGCCCTGGGCGGTCTGGGAACCCGGATTTACATGGAAAGGCGGATTCGGGGACTGGTCCACGAAGGCCCTCCGGCGAAGCTGGTGCCCCGGTTCATCGGCCGGATGCTCCACGAGCTGGACCTGCCGCCGGATCGGCGGATCGAGGTGGAGGCCATCGCCCGGGAGCTTCAGGCCGAACTGCTTGACCTGCGCGGAAAATACCGTCCGGAGTTGGAAGCCATCCTGTCCGAACACTTGGACCGCGTCCGGGAAAAGCTGACCCCGGAGGAGCGGGCCCGAATGGACCAATTCCGAGAGCGGCGAAAGTGGCGGCGGGAAAGGCATGGCGGTCCGCCCGACGAGCGCGGGCCGATGGAACCCGGCATGGAAAGGGAGCGGGGGCGGCGTTTGCTTGAAGCGTTGGACGTGACCCCGGAACAGGAAGAGGCGATTCGACCCATTTTGCGGGAATTTTTTCAGCGACGGCGGATGCTGGCGGAAAAAATGCGAACCGCGACGCCGGAAGAGCGGCCATTGATTCGCCGGGAGGGAATGGATTTGCGCCGCCGGACGGAGGCGCGGCTTTCCGAAGTATTGACGGGGGAGCAGATGGAGCGGTTGCTGGAGACGGGTCCGTTTGACGGACCACGTGGCCGCCATCGGGATTTCGGGCCGGGGATGGAATAAATTTCCAACGCTTGACCTCAATCCGTTTCCCAACGCTTTTGAAGTATCGCGGGATTTCTTTTGGCATGGAAAACGGCAACAATCCAAATGCAATCCGCCGTTTCACGGCAAATCACTGAATAGGGAAAACGACGGAGCGTCGCTCTTCGGGCGCCCCGTCGAAAAACGGGATACATCTCCGGAATTTCCGAAATGCGGTCAGCCATTCTTTCCAATTCACGCAAAAATTCCGTCCCCAATCCCATCCTTTCCTTTTCATACCAAGTCCAGCCGTCCTGAACATCCTTCGCGGCGCCAGGGCGGAGAAAAACCGGCTTCATACCCCATCTCGATTGCGAACTCGCTCCAAAAAGCCCTTAAAAGACTCTCCGGAGAGATCCCCCTGGTCCATCTCGTCCAGTCGCCGATCCAGTTCCGCATTCTGAGCATCCGTTAGCGGCAGAAAATCCGGCTCCGACTCGGCTCGATGCCGAATCGCCTCCCAAAGTTCCTCAAACAATTCGAGCTGTTCTCTTCGGCTCAATTTATGGATATTGATGGCAACCATTTAGCGCCTCCTTTCCGGTCCAATCACCTTCAAACCTTCTCTTTCCCCAACACCGCCGCCACCTTGTCCAGCAGCCCCCGAAGGGAAAAGGGCTTTTGGATGAACTGAACGCCTTCCTTGAGCACGCCGTGGCGGACGATCACGTTGTCGGTGTAGCCGGACATGTAAAGCGCCTTCGCCCGGGGATGACGCTCCCGAATCCGATCATAGACTTCCGGACCGTTCATCTCGGGCATGACAACGTCCGTCAGCACGAGATCGATGGGCGCATCCGGGTCGGCGGCCTTTTCCATCGCTTCCGAAACGCTCCCGGCCCGCATCACCGCATAGCCGCCCCGCCGCAACATGCCCGCCGCGAGTCGGGCCAGCGCGGGATCGTCCTCCACCACGAGAATCCTTCCCGTTCCGGAAGTCAAAGCCGGATCTTCCGCTGGAACGGCGGAAGCGGATTCAGGTTCCGTCGCCAACGGGAGATAGATTTTAAAGGTCGTTCCTCGCCCCGGCTCGCTGTACACGAAAATATGGCCGCCATGCTGTTTCACGATTCCAAAGCAGGTGGCCAGCCCGAGCCCGGTCCCCTTGTCCTTCGCCTTGGTGGTGAAAAACGGTTCGAACAGCCGTTCCCTTGTCTCCCGATCCATTCCCTCTCCGGAATCGCTGACGCTCATCATGGCATATTCCCCGGCCGCCACACCGATTTTTTTCTCCGCGTAAGACGCGTCCAGGCCGACGGAAGACGTCTCGATGGTCAATATCCCTCCACCGGGCATGGCGTCTTGGGCGTTCACCGCAAGATTCATGAGCACCTGTTCAAATTGGGCGGTGTCCGCGCGGATGGGAAGCGGGTTTTGGCACAAGTCCAATTCCAGGGAAATGTCCTCGCGGAGAATCCGGCGAAGCAGTTTTTCAAAACCGCCCACCACCTCGCTCATGTCCGCGGAATCCATTTCCAGCACCTGCTTGCGGCTGAAGGCCAAAAGTTGCCGGGTCAGCTCCCGGGCTCGCAGGGTGGCGGCATGGATTTCCTCCAGCTCCTCCCGGCCGGGGTGATGGGCCGGCAGGTCTTCCATTAACAGTTCATCATTTCCCAGGATGACCGACAACAGATTGTTGAAGTCATGGGCCACGCCGCCCGCCAGCCGCCCCAGGGTCTCCATCTTTTGGGCCTGCCGGAGCTGGGCCTCCAGCTCTTCCTCCCGTTTTCGCGCCGCCGCCCGTTCCGAAATGTCCCGGGCGAAAACCAACGCGCCGTCATGGCCTTCGTAGCGAAGCGGGACGGCCGATACGTCCACGGGAACCGGACTTCCGTCCAGGCGCAGATACACCTGCTCCAAATTCGAAACCGCTTTTTTCTCCTCGTTCAACCGGCGAATCCGCTCCCGAACCGCTTCGTGATAATCGGGATGGAAGCGTTCGAAGACCGGCTGATCGATCAGGTCCGTTGGCGAGGAAGCGCCGAACAGCTCGACGGCGGCTCGATTCACGAAAGCGAAGCGGCCCCGGGTCTGGACGAAAATGGCGTCCGGGGAGCTTTCCACCAGCAAACGAAACCGCTGCTCGCTTTCCGCCATGACG
Source organism: Desulfococcaceae bacterium (assembly GCA_046541515.1). Classification (GTDB taxonomy): domain Bacteria; phylum Desulfobacterota; class Desulfobacteria; order Desulfobacterales; family Desulfococcaceae; genus CAYFVR01. Next base: position 13,472 of record JBKHDD010000023.1, on the reverse strand, counting down.
CGTTCCGTCCGTTTTCGCTCCGTAATGTCCTCCATGGCGGCCATGATCCCGATGATTTCCCCGGCGTCGCTCAGAATCGGCGCGGTGGAGAGACTGCACTCCATCCGGGTTCCGTCCTTTTTCAAGCGAATTAACTCCAGGTTGGAAAAAGCCCGACCGGTCATCGCAAGACGGCGCAATTCGGCGAACTCCGCTTTTTTGTCTTCGGGAACGATGGGCAGGAAACGGCCCACCACCTCTTCCGCCGACCAACCGAACATCCGTTCCGCCGAGGCGTTCCAGGACGTCGCCTTCCCGTCAAAATCGACGCTGAACAACGCCACCGGCGAGCAGGCGATCATGGCCCGCTGAAAGGCTTCGCTTTGCTCCAGCGCGGCCTCGGCCCGTTTGCGCTCGGCAACGTCGTGGACCATGGAATACAGCAATTTTCGGTCCCCGAACCGGATCGGACCGCTGTACACCTCCACGTCCCGGACGGTCCCGTCCGCCCGCCGATGCCGGAACTCAAAATGGTTTCGCAGCTCCCGACGGGCGTCTTCCATTTCCGCCCGCACCTCTTCCGGCGAAAGCGTGTTGATTTCCGTCACCCGCATCCGGGTCAGCGTTTCCCGGGACCAGCCGTAAAAAGCGGCGGCCGCCGGATTGGCGTCCACGATGGTTCCGTCCTCGGGATCGATGAGAAACATGACGGTATGGGGATTTTCGAAAAGGCTTCGATAGTGAACATCGTTCTCCCGCTGGGCCGAACGGCCCTTCGGCTCGACCATGCCGCGTCTCCCTTCAGAAGGTTTGGAAATGGGTCTCCCGATGAACGCCGGGTTTGGTTTGCCGAACGAAAATGTCGTCCCCTTTTTCCGGAATCCCGTTTCCATCGAAACAAAAAAGCCGGAACCTACCGGCTCTTCCGTTTGGGCGGAATCTCCGCGCCGCAGAACTTGCAGACGACGGTTCGATCCTTCATTTGGGCGGAAACCACCTGGGTCCGCCCGCATTTGGAACAACCCCGCCTCAGTCCTTGCAGCGTCTGCATGATCGCGTGAAAGAAATAGGGATTCATGGAAAGGTTCACCCTTCAATATGGAAGTTGAAAACATTTTCGGGCGACCGAGGGCCTCAGAGATTCCTGTCCCGAACTTTCTCCTTGAACTTTTCGATCTGGCTTTCCAGGCCCATCACCCGCTCCACGGGCAAAACGAAGGCGATGCCCGTGCCCGGCTTGTGAAACTCGCCGGCGGTTTCGATGGCCTCCAGAACCGGCTGGACCAAAGCCTCGGCCAGCAAAAACATGACGATGTCGGTTTGGTCCTCCAGCTTCAGGCCGAAAAAGGTCTTGGCCTCGTGAACTCCGGTGCCTCGGGCGGGAATGATGGTCGCCCCGGTGGCGCCGGCCGCCTTGGCCGCGTCCACGACGGGGTCGGTCTTGTGGGTCTTGACCGGCGCGAACACAATTTTGAAATTCATCGTTTTTCTCCTTTGGAAGAAGCGGGAATCCGGCGGCCGGCCATCCAATAGGTAAACTGGGCGTAGGCCATCACCGCGATGATCGGGAAGAGACTGGCGAAAGCGATGAGGCCGAAGCCGTCCAGGGCCGGATTGCGGCCGGGCACCGCCTCGGACAGTCCCAGACCCAGGGCGGCCACCAGCGGCACGGTGACGGTCGAGGTCGTCACGCCGCCGGAATCGTAGGCCAGGGCGACGATCTTCCGAGGCGCGGTGAAAGTTTGCAGAATCACGATCACGTATCCGGCCAGGATGTAGTAATGCAGCGGCGTTCCCGTCACGATGCGGAACGCGCCGAGCGCGATTCCCGAGGAGACCCCGAAGGCGACGGTGATCCGCAGGCCCCACGGACGAATCGTCCCGCCGGAGACCTCGCCGGCCTTGATGGCCACGGCCAACAGCGAGGGCTCCGCGATGGTGGTGGAAAAGCCGATCAGGGCCGCGAACAGATAGACCCATCCGTAGGCCGTCCATGCCGTCGGCGCCGCGGCGCCCGGGCCGACGAGAAAGGACGGATCGGAAAGCTGCATGGCCATGGATCGGCCCAGGGGGAACAGGGCCATTTCCAGACCGACGAGGAAAAGGGCGAGGCCGACCACCACATAGATCCCGCCCACGATCATTCGCCTGGGGTTGGGAATGGGCTGGCGAAGGACCAACAACTGGAAGCCGACAATGAGCAGGAGGATCGGCAGAATGTCCCGGAACGTCGCCAGAATCACGGCGCAGAATTGGAGAAGAAAATTCATTTCGAAATTCCCCCGGGATGGTTGGGCGGCTTGCGGAACACCTCATACCAAGTCCGCGAGCGAGGATTTGCACTCGTCGCTTTCGGGCGGCTGGACAAGGGTTTTCTCGCCAATCGCCTTACCGGAATACGATCAACCCATATCCCATCACGAAAATCATGGGAAGCAGGGAGGCGAAGGCGATGAGGCCGAAGCCGTCCAGCAGCGGACTGCGGCCCCGGATGATGGAGGCCAGACCGACGCCCAGGGCCGCCACCAGCGGAACCGTCACGGTGGAGGTGGTCACGCCGCCGGCGTCGTAGGCGATTCCGACGATTTCTTTGGGCGCGACGATGGTCATCAGCATGACCATCGCGTAGCCGCCGATGATCAAATAATGGACCGGCCAGCCGCGAAGAATGCGCAATACGCCCACCAGGATGGCCAGCCCCACGGAAATCGCCACGGAAAGGCGCAGCCCCAGCGCGTACTGGTTCAGGGAAGCGGTCCCGGCGTCGATCAGCCCTTGGTCGCCGGCGATTTTGGCGGCCTCCGCGGAAACGGCGATGAGGGCCGGTTCGGCCACAGTGGTGGAAAATCCCAACAGAAAGGCGAAGGCCAGCAGCCAGAACAGGCTTCCCTTGCGGGCCAGGGCCCGAGCCATGGTTTCCCCGATGGGAAAAAGCCCCATTTCCAGCCCCTCCACGAACAGCATCAGCCCCAGCACAACGAGAACCCCGCCGAAGGCCACCTCGCCGACGTCCGGCAGGGGCCGACGGAGCACCACCGCCTGGAAAAAGGCGATCACGACGATGATGGGCAACAGATCCTTGAGGGAGCTCCAGAGTTTTACCAGAACGGCCCGCAGAATGAGAGGACAAGGCGAACGCGCAGATTTTTGGGGCATTCCGCTCCTTTCGCACATGAAAAGGGAACGTGAACATCGTTTCCGACGAGAAAAACGTCCGAAACGCCGGAATATTTACGACGAACACCGGTTCCCGGCGCCACGAACCCATGAAAACCATCCGTTCCACATCCTCTTCTTCTAACGCGAAAAGCGTTCCCTCCTCAACCTTTTCCCAGTCCCGCGTTGTAAATCACCCCGCCCATCTCCGCCTATTCCCGCAACACCGCCGCCGCCTCGAAGCGGAGCACGTCTCGGAACACCGGTATTCCTCGGACCTCCAACGCCTCCGCCCAGTCGGCCAGCTTCGGCCCCTCGTCGAAGCCGATGGCCCGGGCGTCCTCGTCCCGCGCCCCGCAAATCAACCGCCGAACGCCGGACCAGGGCACGGCCCCGAAGCACATGGCGCAGGGCTCGGTGGAGGCGACCAGTTCGGCGCCGGCCGGCCCCACATGCCCGAGGTCGAAGTCTCCAATACGCCGCCGCGCCGGGGCGATGGCCATCATTTCCGCGTGGAAAACGGAACAGTTCAGCGCCGGCATCCGGTTCACGCCCGGGGCGATCAGCCGAAACGTGAGCAAATCGAACACCGCCGCTCCAAAGGCCCGCCGGTTCCCCGCCGCACGTTTTCCCGGGCCAGCCGGACGGCCGGCCCCCATCCGTTCTTCCACGCTCCGGAATTCGGTTTCCGGCGCGGGGAGCACCGCTTCCATCCAGGTCGGCGGCGCGAGGGTCGCTTCCGCAAATCGGACCATGGTTCATTCTTTCGTTTCCCGCGGAGGGTCTTATTTTGACATCAAAACCATTTTTCCCATGCCATTCGGAACCATTTCGAAGGATTCCCGCGCTCGCTACGATGTCTCCGATTCCGCCTCCGTTTTCCCCCATGCTTTCTCCGGGCTTTCCGCTTTACCCCTCCCCAATCAACTTCGGGCGGCTCCCGATGGTTGGAAGCAACAAAAAAAAATCCGAAAAAATCGGAAACAAGCCGGCCGGTTCGCGGGTTCAGAACGATTTGCGCGCCTTCGGATAAAAACGGTAACCATTTCGAGGAACATTCCCTTGAATTATAAGTTTTTTGAAGGTATTGCGCCATCGAACACGCAGGCTCGAAGCGAAATCCACCGCCAAAAAACAGCCGGGTCGCCCATAAAAATTCGAATAATGGTTCAATGTCATCATTCGGATTGTGTTAAACTTTTCAACCTGTTAAAAAGAAGGGGCTTTCCCCATCGAATTCGGGAAAAGGATCGGGACGATCCCACGGGACGCCTTTTCCCCGGCGGACAAGGAGTCTTCCATGAAGAAGCGATCCCTCAGATTCAAACTGATGGTTGGCGGCGTGCTGCTTTCCACCGTTCCGCTGGTCGCCGCCGCAGTCATCGCCATGACCATCTCCACCGACGCCCTGGAACAAGCGGGGCGGGAACAAATCCGAACCGTTTCTCGCAATCTGGCGGAAATGACCCAGCTTTTTTTAAGCGAAGAGGTCAAGCTGGCCCGCGAACTGGCCGCCGGAAACACCACCGTGGACACCGCGGTTCAGTTGATCCGGAACGGCGAAACCGCCGCCGTCGGCCATATCGGCCACCTGACTCGAAAGCTCACCAACTCCATGGAACATATCGGCCAGGATTATGAAAGCATTTTCGTGGCCGACCCCTCCGGCCGGATTTACGCCGACGGAAACCAGGGAAAATATAAGGGCGTTTCCGTGGCCGAACGGGATTACTTTCAGCGAACCATGGAAACCGGAAAGGTTTTCGTGGGCGATCCGGTCGCTTCCAAGGTCAGCGGAAAACCGGTGGCGCCCATTTGCGCCCCGGTCCTGGACAACCGGAAACAGGTGGTTTCGGCCCTGGTTCTGGTCATGACCACCGAATTTTTGAAAGCCGTCATTACCGAAAATCCGGTCGGCGAAACCGGCTATCCCTTTGTGCTGGATCGAAACGGCCTCGTCGTTGCGCACCCGGACCCCTCGTTGATCATGGAAGCCGACGTGGACGAAATCGAGGGCATGGAGGAAATCGCCGTCCGCATATCCGCCCGGGAAAAAGGCATTGAAAATTACGTCTTCAAGGGAACGCCCAAGGTGGCCGGTTTCGCGCCCGTGCCCATCAGCGGATGGACGGTGGTGACCACCCAGAATCGAGACGAATTCTTCGCCGCCTCCCGTCGAATCCAATGGACCCTCCTGACCTTTGGGGTCGTCTTCCTTTTGGTGGTCATGGTTTCCACCCTCTGGACGGCACGGAACCTGAGCCGGCCCATTCTGGAATCGGTGGAACAGCTCCGGGGAACGGCCCAACGCGTGGCGGCCGCCTCGGGGGAAGTCTCCGCCACGGGTCAATCGCTCGCCGAAGGGGCGTCGGAACAGGCCGCGTCGGTGGAGGAAACCTCCGCGTCTCTGGAAGAAGTGTCGGCCCTCACGGGACGGAATGCCGACGGCGCGGACCAAATGCAGACGCTCCGGGACGAGGCGTTCGCCGCCCTGGAAGCGGCCGCCTCGGCCATGAAGGCCGCGGAGGCCCGGATGGCCGCCATCCGGGACCAAGGCGACGCCGTCAGCCAAATTGTCCGGGGCATCGACGAAATCGCCTTTCAAACCAACCTGCTGGCCTTGAACGCCGCCATCGAGGCCGCCCGGGCCGGAGAGGCCGGGGCCGGCTTCGCGGTGGTGGCCGGCGAGGTTCGTCGCCTCGCCATCCGGGCCGCCGACGCCGCCCGGGACACCCAAGAGCGGATCGGCGCCACGCTAAAGGAAATCCACGAAGGCGTGGAAGCCATGGAGAAGACCCGAAGCCAATTCGACATCACCCTGGACCGGAACCGAAAGGTTGGCGAACTGGTGGGAGAGCTGGTGGAGGCGGGCCGGGAACAGGCCGCCGGCATTCGGCAAATCAACCATGCCATGTTCGAGATGGACAAAGTGGTCCAGAGCAACGCCGCCAACGCCGAAGAGGCCGCGGCGGCGGCCGAGGAAATGCACGCCCTTTCCGACGAGATGCGGGACATCGTCCAGCGGCTGGTCCGGGTGGTGCAGGGCCATCGGGCGGTGAACGGGTCGGGCGGATCCTTCGATACGGATCGGAGCGATACGGATCGGAGCCCCCCGCGCGGAAGGCGCCCTCGCCCACTGGCGGAGGGCGACCGGCCCGCGCTTCCCGCGCCGAAGGGCCGCGGATGAGGCGCTTTACAGAAAGTCGGCGCTTCGGTAGAATGCCGGCCTGAATGAAAATTCCCCGGGCGGCTTCGCCCCCCCCCCAGAAAAGGGGCCGACGTGCGAATTCGGCCCCGGCCCCGCGTTCGGCGTCCCTTTCGCCGCTCCGGATGAAACGAGCGTATCCATGGCGGACGTGCTCATTATCGACGACGACCCGGCCGTGTGCCGGTTGCTGGCCAAACTGATCCGCCGCCTAGGCCGCCACCGGGTTGAAATGGCCCATACCCTGGCCGATGGCATTCGTCTTGCGCGGGAATGGCCGTCGGACTTGGTCTTTCTGGACGTCCAGATGCCCGACGGCCGAGGCGTGGACGCGGTTCCGTCGCTCCGGGAAGGACCCTCCGCCCCCGAGGTGGTGGTGATTACCGGTCATGGAGACCGGACCGACGCGGAACTGGCCATCCGCCGGGGCGCCTGGGATTATCTGCTCAAGCCTTTTTCCCGGGACGCCATTGTCTCCCTGCTGGAACGCACCCTGGCCTATCGATCCGCCCGGCGAGCCCGGGAAACGCCGCCTGAGCCATTGCGCATCGAAGGACTGGTGGGCGCCAGCGCGGCCCATCAGGCCTGCCTGGACTTCATCCGCCACGCCGCGGCCAGCGACGCGCCGGTTTTGATCACCGGGGAAACCGGCACCGGCAAAGAGCTGGTGGCCCGGAACATCCACGCCAACAGCCGCCGGGCGAACCGCAACTTCGTGGTGGTCGATTGCGCGGCCCTGCCCGAAACCCTGGTGGAAAGCGCGCTGTTCGGCCACGTTCGGGGCGCATTTACCGGCGCCGACCGGGACCGCGAGGGGCTGGTTCGGCAGGCCCACGGCGGCACCCTTTTCCTGGACGAGGTCGGGGAACTGCCGCCAGGGATTCAAAAATCCTTTCTCCGGGTTCTTCAGGAGCGCCGGTTCCGACCCGTGGGCGCCCGGGAGGAGATGACCAGCGATTTTCGCCTTGCGGCAGCCACCCATCGCGATCTGGAAACCATGGCCGCGGACGGCCGGTTCCGGCGGGACCTGCTCTATCGGTTGCGGGCGATGGCCATGGAACTGCCGCCCATCCGAGGCCGGAACGAGGACATCCGAACGCTGGTCGCCCATTTCATGGAACGCATCAGCGCCCGCACCGGCCATCCGCCCAAGCAGGTTTCCCCCGATTTTTTGGAAGCCCTGCGCGAATTCGACTGGCCGGGAAACATCCGGGAACTGATTCATACCTTGGAAGGGGTTTTCGCGGACACCCCCGGCGAATCGATTCTCTTCGCCCGCCACCTGCCCGAGCGCATTCGCATTCAGAAAGCCCGCTCCGGACTGTCTCGCCGGATGCCCCGCAAGCCGGATGCAGACGAACCGGACGCGCTCCCGCCGCCCGCCGAAGAAACCGGTCCCGGGGAGTCGACCGAGCAACCCATGGAGCCGCTCCCGCCGGCCGCCGGCGAATTTCCCACCCTGAAGGAATACCGGGAGTCGCTGCTTGCCCGGGCGGAAACCCGCTACCTCAACGACCTCATGGCGCTTACCCGGGGCCGCATCCGCGACGCCTGCCGAATCTCCGGTCTGGGCCGCACCACCCTTTACCAACTCATGAAAAAGCGGGGCGTGTCCCGCATGGGATGGCCGCAATGATCCATTCATGAATTTGGACGAATGTTCGTTTTTTGGAACATTCGTCCGATGATTCCAAACAACCTTCCGCCGACTCCTCCAAAAAATCCTTGCCATTTCCACTTGCCGTTTATGGCGCCCCCCTTGCTTGGTAAAAATTCACAAAAGCGGCATAAACGCGCCCGGCGACCCGAAACGGATTTCCTTGCCGTTCCGCCCGGCCCGCCGCCATTTCATTGGGGGGAACGACCAAATGCTTCCGGAAACCGACATTGTGGTGCTGTACGCGGACGCCGACCATCCGGCGGGAGCCCAATTGGAGGCGGGAATCCGGTCCCTGGTCAACGGCGCCTCCCGAAAGGCGTACCGCACCGTGGCGGGCCTTGAACGCCGCCTTTGCAAACCCGGAAGCCCCCGAACCGACCTGGTCCTTCTTTGCCCCGCCTCGCTTTCAACCCTTCGGCAACTCTCGCGTCTTCGTCCCCTGCTGGTGGCCACCCACCGGGTTGTGATGGTGCTGCCGGACCGAACGCCGGAGACCATCGCGGCCGGCCACGGGTTCTTCCCTCGCTACATCGGATTTGCCGACGGGGATTTGGGGGACGTGTTTGCGGTTCTGGCGCGGCTGCTCGGCCGCCCGGCGGAATCCCCAAGAGAGAGGAAAACGGTATGAAAATCGCCGAACCCGATCCGCGGCGCACAAACGGGCCAGGAGGGGACGTCCCGATGGCGGCGGGAACCGCCCGAATTCTGGTGGTGGAAGACGAACCGACGGTTCGGGATGTGCTGCGACTCCTTCTGAGCAGCGGGGGCCATTCCGTCGTCTGCGCGTCCCGGGGCGACGAAGGGCTCCGCACATTCCAACAGGCGCCCGATCGCTTCGACCTGGTGATCACCGATTCCAAAATGCCGGGTCTGCCGGGTGAAAAAATGGTTGCCGTCATCCGCCGCGTTCGTCCCAAGGTCCCGATTCTGATGCTGTCCGGTTTCGGGGACCGCCGGATGGAAGAACAAGCCAAGGCCGTCGGCATCGATTGCTTTTTGGCCAAACCCATCGGCCGTCGAGAGCTGATGACGGCCGTGGATCGTTTGCTCCGCGCCGAAAAGCGGTGCAATGCGATTCCCATCCAAAAATAAATAACCGGCGCCAGATGATTCGGCCCGCCGGTGGACGCCCTTCCAGAGGAGGCAAGGCCCGCGATCCGAAGAAGTTTCGGAGAAGAAGGAGCTTGGTTCAGTAAATTTCAAACAAAAAATTTAGCAAGAAACGCTTTGCAATCGTTTTTTCATTCATGCAAACGAGGGAGGGCGCCATGAAAAACTTGAAATTGTCCGCGAAAATGGGAATCGGCTTTGGTCTGCTCATCGCCATCGCCTGTATTTTGGGCGGCCTGGCCATCGTCAACATGATGATGGTGGCGGAAGACGCCACGAACCTGGCCACCGAGTTCGTTCCAGAAGTGGAAGTGGCCAACGAAATCGAGCGCAATGCACTGATGGCCTATTTTCATCTTCAAGGATACGTCTTTACCAATGGGGAAAAATATTTGGAAGATGGTCGAAAGTTTTTGAACGAAGCCCAGGCCAAAGTGGAAGAAGCGAAAACGCTCGCCGACAATTCGGATCACCTCGAAAAACTAAAAGAGGCGATACCGGTTTCCAAAGAACGGTTGGCCGCGTACGAATCCCTTCTGGAGAAAACGATTCGTCAAAACGACAGGATTGAAAGGGTCCGGGAGGCAATGGAAAGTGCCGGGAACCTTTTCCTGGAAAGTTGCGGCGCCTATTTGAACAGCCAAAACCGACAAATGGAAAACGAAATCGAACAAGACGCCGGGGACGCGGTCCTCAAGGAAAGACTTCTGAAAATCAATCTAATAAACGACATCATCGACCTGGGCAACCAAGCGCGGGTTGAAAATTTCAAAGCCCAGGCGACCCGCCAAATGGAACTTCTCCGGGAAGCCATTCAGCGCTTCGCCGAAATTGAGCGGGGAATCGAGACGCTGCGGCCGGTGACCCGCCTGGAACAAGACATGAAAGACATCTCCGCCATCGAGGACTCCGCAAACGACTACAAAAGCGCCATGGAAGGCTTTCTTTCGGCCAACCGGGAACTTCGGAACCTGGCTGAACAGCGGTTGACGGCCGCTTTTGGCGTACTGGGGCAAACGGAAGCCACATCGGAAAAAGGCGTTGAGGAGACCCTGGACATCGCGAAGCAAGCCTCCGAATCCCTGAGCCGCTCCTCCTTCGTCATGATCGTCGGTCTCGTCGTCGCCCTGATCGCCGGAATCGTCATCGCCATGGTCATCACCCGGGGCATCGTGGGCCCCATGCTGCAAGGGGTCGATTTCGCCCGCTCGGTGGCGGAGGGCAATCTGACCGCCACCATCGACATCGACCAGCGGGACGAAGTGGGCACCCTGGCCGACGCCCTGCGGGGCATGATCGCCCGGCTGCGGGACATCGTGGTGGACGTGAAGGAGGCCTCCAACAACGTGGCCTCGGGTTCCGAGGAGCTTTCCGCCAGCGCCGAGGAGATGTCCCAGGGCGCGGCGGAACAGGCCGCCTCGGCCGAGGAGGTTTCCAGCTCCATGGAGCAGATGGCCTCCAACATCCGCCAAAACGCCGACAACGCCTCGGAGACGGAGCGCATCGCCCTCAAATCCGCCGAGGACGCCGAGGCCGGCGGCCAGGCGGTCTCCGAAACGGTGGTGGCCATGCGGCAGATCGCGGAAAAAATCTCCGTCATCGAGGAAATCGCCCGGCAGACCGACCTGTTGGCCCTCAACGCCGCCATCGAGGCGGCCCGGGCCGGGGAGCACGGCAAGGGCTTCGCGGTGGTGGCCTCCGAAGTTCGGAAACTGGCCGAACGCAGCCAAAACTCCGCCGGAGAAATCGGCAAGCTGTCCGCCTCCAGCGTGGAGGTGGCGGAACGGGCCGGGAAAATGCTGACCCAAATCGTGCCGGACATCCAGAAAACGGCGGAGCTGGTTCAGGAAATCAGCGCGGCCTGCCGCGAGCAGGATTCCGGGGCGGACCAGGTCAACAAGGCCATCCAGCAGCTCGACGAAGTGATTCAGCGAAACGCCTCGGCCTCCGAGGAGATGGCATCCACCAGCGAGGAGCTTTCCGGCCAGGCCGAACAACTCCTGAGTTCCATCTCCTTTTTCAAGGTCAACGGGCGGGAAGACCGCCCTGGACAACGAAAAATGGCCGGAACCGGCGGGGCCAAGCCGCCGGCGGGCTCTTCCAAGCGGCCTTTGCCCCATTTTCCCGAAAGGAAACTCGCGCCGCGCAAGAAAAAGGAAGGCAACGTGGTCGGCCCGAACGAGCTGCTCCACCTGGACAACGGGGGGCGACGCGACGAGCATGACGACGAGTTCGAAAAATACTGATATTTCGAAAAAACGAGTTCACGATCCCCGGGCGGCCATGGTACCGGGGATTTTTTGGGCCACTCTTTCGAAGGGCCCGCGAAACGACGAAATGGATGGCCCGCCGCGACAAAGTGGGAATTTTCGGGAAATCGCCGCCGGGCGTCCTCCCTCGCCCGCCCTATCCCCGATTTTTTCTGGGCGATTTTTGGGACTACATTTTGTTTGACATAAAATGGAACATGGACCATTATCCAGCTCCACCTCCCCCACCTTCCAGCCATTCCAAATCGGAACATTTTTTGGAGAGAAGCGGCGCCCGACCGCCGCGACTCCGAAAGGGCGCGAGCACATGAAAAACATCAGGATGGGATACAAGTTGATCGGCGGCTTCGTGGTCGTGGCGCTAATCACCCTGGCCGTGGGCGGCATGGGGTTTTACGGGGTCACGGCAATGACCGGAGACATGGTCTATATCGGTTCCACCCGAATTCCGGACCTTCAGTATCTCGGGGCCCTCAACCAGGAGCGAATGGTCATCCGCGCCCAGACGCTGAACGTGCTGGTCAATGAAGACGCGGAAAACACCCAGGCGGCATTTCGGAAACTCGCGGAACAGCGGGAAAGAAGCTGGGCGATCGTGGAAGAGGCCTGGGAAGGGCTCAAAAACACCCCGCGTCGAACCGAGAAAGGTCGGCGACTCATGGACCGGCTCGCCCGGGAATACGCCGACTGGCGGGAAATCTACGTCACCATTGACGACATTTTGAACCAGCTCGCCACCAACGCGGCGGCGTCCCGCCAGGACGATCTGTTCGAGCAATATCGGGCCGCCGTGCGCGCCATGGTACCCATTTCCGAAACCATGGGCGCGACCTTCGACGAAATCACGGAAAACAATCTTCGGATCACCAATGATCAAATCGCGGAGAACCTGGACCAGGCCGGGCTGCTGAAACTGCTGGTGGGAATCTCCATGTTCCTGGCGCCCGCGCTGGCCCTGGCGCTGGGCATCACGCTGACCAAGTCCATTACCGGCCCTCTGGCCAAGGGGGTGACCTTCGCCCAGGAGCTGTCCCAAGGAAATTTGGAGGCCGATCTGGACGTGCATCAGGAAGACGAAATCGGAGTGCTGGCCAAAACGCTCCAGGCCATGTCGGCCAATCTCAAGGAAATCGTGGCCGACGTGAAGGAGGCGTCCAACAACGTGGCCTCCGGTTCGGAGGAACTTTCGGCCAGCGCCGAGGAAATGTCCCAGGGCGCGGCGGAACAGGCCGCTTCGGCCGAGGAGGTTTCCAGCTCCATGGAGGAGATGGCCTCCAACATCCGCCAGAACGCCGACAATGCCTCGGAAACCGAGCGCCTCGCCGTCAAATCGGCCGAGGACGCCGAGGTGGGCGGTCAGGCGGTCTCCGAAACGGTGACCGCCATGCGCCAGATCGCGGAAAAAATCTCCGTCATCGAGGAAATCGCGCGGCAGACCGACCTGCTGGCCCTCAACGCGGCCATCGAGGCGGCCCGGGCCGGAGAGCACGGCAAGGGCTTCGCGGTGGTGGCCTCCGAGGTGCGAAAGCTGGCGGAACGCAGCCAGAACTCCGCCGGGGAGATCGGCAAACTCTCCGTATCCAGCGTGGAGGTGGCCGAACGGGCCGGGGAAATGCTGAACCGAATTCTTCCCGGCATTCAGAAGACCGCCGAATTGGTGCAGGAGATCAGCGCCGCCTGCCGGGAGCAGGATTCCGGCGCGGAGCAGGTGAACCGGGCCATCCAGCAGCTCGACGACGTGATCCAGCGAAACGCATCGGCCTCCGAGGAAATGGCCTCCACCAGCGAGGAGCTTTCGGGCCAGGCGGAACAGCTGATTTCCGTCATGACGTTTTTCAAGGTGAACGGCCAAGGGCAGGCCGGCCGTCGACGAAAGGCGGTATCGACGCCCGAGCGAAAATCCATTGCGTCGCCCGCCGCTCGGCATTCCGCGACGACGCACCGGGAAACGCGGCAGGAGAAGCAGAAACGCGGCGGGGGAAATGTGGTCGGCCCGGAGGAAGTCCTCCACCTGGACAACGGGTCCGACCGATCGGACGAATACGACGAGGATTTCGAGAAGTACTGATTGACGGAAATTCCGCCGGCTTTC
>JBKHDD010000022.1:0-44630 GCA_046541515.1 Desulfococcaceae bacterium | reverse complement strand
GGAATTCAAGGCAAACCAAAATTGAATGTCTCATTTGTGCATGGGTACGGTATAATCCCATCCTGCTTTTCCGTCTCGGAATCCAAATGGCGGAGACCGCCTTGGGCGTTAAAACCGTTATATTTCTAACCTGCTAAAAGGTCAAAGTGTGCCGAAGATGACGCGGGCCATCATTTCCGCTTTGGAAATCTTCTTAACCCACCGGCCCGTGGGCCGGGAACCCAACAAAAGCCCCGAGTCCATTTCTTTAAATTTGAAAATAATTCAACGTGTTAAAATAAAATTTCAAAAAAGGCTTGACAATAAAGTTAGCATGGTAACCATAAAGTTATCCCGCTAACCAAAGGAGGCGTCATGAAACACTCGCATTCTTTTATTCAACGGATACCCATGGTCCTCGGCTGGCTCGCCGGATTCATCGCGATTTTCGCTATGGTGGTTTCCAGCATACTGATGGTGACCGAGATGGAAAGGATTCTTTCCGAACGGGAAGGGGAGACTCCTTATCAGAGGGCGGCGTTGGGGAAACGTCCCTTTCGGGCGCTGGCGGCTGCGATTTCCGATTTTCATCTTTCCAGCTTCGCGAGAAGCGGAATCCCGGCGGCGGAAGCTGCGGAAATCTCGGATCTGAAGGAAGTCCGAACGGCCCCTGACGGAGAAGGGATCGGACGGGTTTCCGATGCCCATTCTCCGACTGGGTCAGGACCGGCCGAAGGAATCACTCACGAAGGAGAGCCTATGCAACTGGACAAGAGAAGAACCGCCATTGTGTTTATCGAATTTCAGAAGGAATGGCTTCAGCCGGATGGAATCCTGCGGGAATTGCTTATTGAGGACGAGGCCGACTTTCTGAACGCCGTCAATCACGCCCGGCGGATACTGACCGTTGCCCGGAAAAACGGTTGGCGGGTCGTTCATGCCGGGTTGGACATGCGGAACGATCCGGACTATATGCTGTTCAATCGAGGCCAGGGAGTCGCCGGTCTACGAGGCGCAATCCCCAAGGCCGGAACCTGGACCGGAGACGGCGCTGAATTTGTTCCGCCCTTTTTGCCGGGTCCGGATGAATATGTGGTCCAAGGTCGCTCGGGGGCGAGCGTCCTGAAGAATTCGACGTTGGACCCTTACCTGCGCAACGCCGGCGTGGATACCCTGGTGCTTCTAGGCTTCGCCCTGCATGTCTGCGTGGAATCCAGCCTGCGCGAAGCCCACGATCTGGGATACAATGTAATCGTGCCTTCGGACGCATCAGGCGTTTTCGTCCCCGAACAGCGGACCTATTTTGACAAACATGTGGTCCACCATTTCGGCAAGCCGATGGGGACCCAAAAACTGCTGGAGAAGCTGGGAGGATAATTTGTTTTTCCTCAAGACCCTGCCGACCCGGGAAATCCTGGAATCCTACGCGAACCGGTTTCCAATGATGGATGTGGAGGTTGTCGCGGAGGCCCTTTCCATGCTCCGCTCCGCCAGCCTCCTTCTCCGAAAGTTGGAATCCTATTTCGGGGACCATGGACTCTCGCAAACGCGATTCCTGATTTTGATTTTAATCGACCGGGAACCGGGAAAAGCGGGTCTGACCGCCACCGAGCTGGTCCATCAATTGGACATTTCCAAGCCGGTGGTCTCCAACACCATCAAGGCAATGGTGGGGGAGGGGCTTCTGACCCCCCTCCCCCACCCCTCCGACGCCCGATCCCGTCTTTTTCAACTTACCGAGGCGGGAAAACGAAGACTGGATGCGCTCATGCCGGGCTACTACGAACTGATCCAGGCGCACATGGCTTCGGACGATTTCACTCCATCCGAAGCGGAAGTTGGCGACTGAATCAGACTCTTTCCCCCACCACCACCGCCGCATCCACCGCCATCGGCTTGCCGTCCACCACGATTAGCGGATTGATGTCCACTTCCCGCACCCGTTCCGCCGCCGCGCCCAGGTTTCCCAGGCGCACCAAAATCTCCGCCAACGCCTGCCGATCCACCGGCGGGGCCCCTCGGAAGCCGTCCAGCAACGCCTGGGACCGCAGCCGCCCGATCAGCGCCAGGGCGTCCGCCTTGGTCAGCGGGGCCATTCCGAAGGCCGTATCCTTCAGCACCTCGGCCAGCACGCCGCCCATGCCCACCATCACGCAGGGGCCGAACTGGGGATCGCGGACCAGCCCGGCAATCAGCTCCAGCCCGGCGGGAACCTGCCGCTGCACCAGCACCCCGCCGCCCTCGGCCGCGTCCAGCAACTCCGAAAACGCCGATTCCAGCGCCCCCTCGGAATCCACCCCCATCCGCACCAGCCCGGCCTCGGTTTTATGAACCGTTCCCGGCCGAAGCCCCTTCAGCACCACCGGCCAGCCGAACCGCTCCGCCGCCGCCTTCGCCTCGCCGACGGCCGTGGTCACCACCTCCTCCACCGCCAAAATCCCCATCTCGGACAACAGCGTTTTGGACAACGCCTCGTCCAGCACCCCTCCCGCCATCTCCAGCCGTTGCCGCACCGATTCCGGCAAATCGGGCGCGGAAATCGACGCCGGGGAATCCGGCCGAATCCGTCGCCGCTCAAACACCGCCGCGAGACACTCGGCGGCCCGGAAGACCTCCCGGAAGACCGGCATGCCCATCTCCTGGGCCCGCTTCTGGAAGGCCCGGGCGTCGGCGTCCACGCCCGTCAGCCAGCAGACGCAAGGCTTGCCGGCGGCCTGAATCGTGGAAACCAGGGCGGGCAAATTCGGGTTCAGCGCGAAGCCGCCGGCGAAGGCGTGGATGAACACGGCGTCCACATTCGGGTCGGCCGCCACCGCCCGGGCCGCCGCGCCGTAGGCCGCCTCGGCTCCGTTGCGCTCCACCGCCGGCCACAGGTCCACCGGATTGCCCGGCTTCATCCACTCGGGAAACACCGCCCGCAATTCCGACAGGCTCTCCTCGGAAAGGGTCGCGGGCGTCAGATTCAACTCTTCCATGAAATCGGCGGACACGATCCCGGCCCCGCCGCTGTAGGTCAGCACCGCCACCCGGCCCTCCCCTTCCGTTTTCACCTCCGGAAAGGCGGCCAGGGTCCGGCACACGTCCATCATCTGCTGAAAATCGTGGGCCTGAATCACCCCCGCCCCGGCCAGGGCCCCGCGAATCACCTCCCGGTCTCCGGCCATGCTGGCGGTGTGGCTGCGGGCCGCTTCCGCGCCGCGCCGGCTCTGGCCGCCCTTGAGCACCACCACCGGCTTGGGCGACCGGCGGCACAACTCGATAAATCGGCGGCCCTTGGGGATGGCCTCCAGGTAGAGCCCGATGCAGCGGGTGTCCGGGTCCTGGATCAGGTATTCCATCAAGTCGCACTCGTCCACGTCCATTTTGTTGCCCACCGAGCAGACCTTGCTGACGCCCATGATGCCCCGGGTCATGTTGTCGATGAGAAACGCGCCGGAAAGCATCCCGCTCTGGACGATCAGGGAAACGTCTCCCGGCGTCAAGGTGTCCCAAATGCCCGGGGCCACGAAAGAGAAGACCAGGCCGCGAACCGCGTCCACCAGCCCCATGCAGTTCGGCCCCCAGATGCGCACGCCGTGTTCCGCGGCGGCGACGGCCACGGCCGCCTGCAACGCCTCGCCCTCGGGACCGCTTTCGGCAAAGCCGCCGGACTCCAACATGATTCCGCGAATCCCCGCCTTCCCGCATTCGCGCACCACCTCGGGCACCCTGCGGGCGGGAACAAAGACGATGGCCAGGTCGGCCGGGCCGGGCACGTCGGCCACGGAGGGGTAGCAGGGAATGCCTTCAATTTCGGCGTAGCGCGGATTGACCGGGAAAATCGGCCCGTCGAAGCCGATGGTCAGATTTTTCAGGATGGCGTAACCGCCTTTGGTGGGCGTCGCGGTGGCCCCCACCAGGACAATGCCGCGCGGATGGAAAAATGCGTCCATAAACGGGTCCTTTGTTTTTTTTGGGTGTTTTTGGGATTTGTTTGGTTTTTGGAAAAAGCGAGAGGCGAGAAGGTCGGACGGTTCCGGAGCCGCCGGAAAGAGGTGCGCCCCGTCGGGGTGGAGCGTCCTGGACGCGTCCCGGGAAGGAATGGCGAACATATGGGCGACCGACCCGTCACCGCCTGCGAGTTCCGTCGGCTTCCAGACCCGGCCCGGCATCCGGAAAAGGAAAACGAGGATCGAGACCGGGAAACCCCGGCCGATTCAGCCGCCGTCGTCGTCGTGGAACAAACGGCCTTTTTTGACCATCTCCCGCAACCGGGCGGCCGGGGAAAACCGGGCGCCCTTTTCGGCGGCCAGATTCTGGAGCAGTTCGGTGATGCGGGAGACGCCCCGGGCGTCCGCGTATCGGAAAAGGCCGCCCCGGTATGGCGGGAATCCCATGCCGTAGACCACCGCCAAGTCCATGGCCGCCGGGGTGGATTTCACCCCTTCCTCCATCATGAAGACGGCCTCGTTCACCGCCCGGGCCAGCAGGCGGGCCTGGATCGCCTCCGGAGCCATCTTCCGGGGAGCGCGCTTCTCGGCGCTTAAATGGTCCTTGACCACTTCCAGGTACTTGAGGTTCAGGGTCGGGATTTCGGCGTTGTAGTCGTACCAGCCCAGCCCGGTTTTTCGCCCCAGCCCGCCGGTGGCCGCCAGTTGGGGAACCAGCGGAGGCGCCGGCCAGCGCCGGCCCAGCCGACCGGAAAGATGGCGGGAAACCGTTTCCACCAGGTCCACGCCGATCACGTCGCAGAGCTGAATGGGGCCGATGGGAAGGCCGAACTCGGTCATGGCCTTGTCGATGCTGAAGGGATTGACCCCGTCGGCCACCAGGAAACAGGCTTCGCCGACCAAAGTGAACAGCAACCGGGAGACGAAAAAGCCCGGGCCGTCGGCGGTGACGAAAGGCACCTTGCCGCAGCGCCGGGCAAAATCCACGCAGGTGGCCAGCACCCGGTCGTCGGTGCGGCGGCTGGAGGTGATTTCCAAAAGCTGAATTTTCCCGGGCGGACTGAAAAACCGTATCCCCACCGCCCGCTCGGGGTTTTCCAGCAGGGCCGCGATTTCCCCCACCGAAAGGACGGAGGTGGCCGTGCCAAGCACCGTTTCCGGGCCGCAGGATTTTTCCAGCCGGCGGAGCAGCCCCTGCTTGATTTCCAACGCCTCCGGACCGGCTTCCACCACCAAATCGCACCGGTCCATCCGCTCGATTTGGGTTGCCGGATGAAAGCGGGTGGAAATCAGGGTCTCCGCGGCCCGGGCGTCCACCCGCCGCTTGCGCACGTCGCGGGCGAAGCGGGCCCGCACTTGTTCCGCGGCTCGCCGCAGGTCCTCCTCCCCGTTGCCCCACAGCCAGACCTCGAAGCCGGCCTGAAGCAGAAGCCCCGCCACGCCCGGCCCCAGATTGCCGCAGCCCAGCACCCCCACGCGCTTGATCTTTCGAGGCTTTTCCCCCTGGACCCGAGAAATCTGGCCGGCGGTTTTGGTGTTTTGGAAGAGGGCGATGAGGTTGCGGGAAACGTCCGACAACAGGCATTCGCAATACAGCTCGGACTCCAGCTCGATGTCTCCCCGAAAATTGATGCCCAGCCCCCGCTCCACCGCTTCCACGGCCTTGAAAGGGGCCAGATATCCCCGGGCGGTCTCCTCCAGCCGATCCCGAACGCTGCCGATGATCTCCTGCTTTTCGGTCACGCTGAGCAGCTTGTCGAACCGTCGGCTGGTCATCCGCATCCGAAAATTGATGCGGCCGGAGCTGAACAGACGGGCCGCCGTGAGCGCCCGGTCGATCAGCTCCTCCGGCTCGGCCACCTCGTCCACCAGGCCCAGGTTGCGGGCCTCGGCCGCCGGGATGTCTTGGGCTTCGGTGATCATCCGAAGGGCCTGCTTGATGCCCACCAGCCTCGGAAGCCGCTGGGTGCCGCCCAGGCCGGGAATCAGGCCGAACCGCACCTCCAGCAGCCCCAGCCGCCGCCCCTGAACCGCCACCCGATAATGGCAGGCCATGGCGACCTCCAGTCCGGAACGGGAGCAGTTGCCGTTGATGGCGGCGATCACCGGTTTTCCGGCGGTTTCGACGGCGGTCAGCAGGCAGTGATACCTGCGGACCTGGCCCAGACAGGTGTTCCGATCCCGCAGTCGGAGCAAGGCGCCGATGTCGGCGCCGCCGATGAAATGGCGGCCCGTTCCGGTGAGAATCAGCGCCTGGACCTCCGGGTCCGAAAGGACCGCCTGAACCAGTTCGGACAAATCCGACGCCAGGGTCTCGGAAAAGGCGTTCTTCGGCGGCGGGGCCACCCGACCGATGGCGACGCCGTCCCGGATTTCGACGGTGAGATGTTGAAAATCAGTTTTCACGATCCGGCCTCCCCGAGCAGTGCGATCCGTTTCCTGGAAGACTCTATTCTTTTCATTATAAAAATCAACCGAAATATTCCGTCCGGCGCCTCCCGCTTCAAGGGAATTCAGTTGACAATCGGCCGCCATCGGATAGAAAAGCCCGCGGGGATCAACGGCCCCCCGCTCACTCCGGCCACCTGAATCAAAAGGACTCTCTGGCGATGAACGAACGGCACCATATGGAACGATTTCTGGCGCGCGCGAACGCTTCGGGCGATCGTCCGGCATTTCGATATTTTCGAGACGATCAGTGGCGGGACATGTCCTGGCAAACGCTGGAATCCCGGGTCCGGGAAACCGCGCTGGGGCTTTTGGCGTTAGACGTGGGCGAGGGAGAATCGGTTGGCATTTTGTCCCCCAACCGGCCCGAGTGGACCATCGTCGATCTGGCGGCCCAGATGATCCGGGCGGTCCCCACTCCCATCCACGCCGCCGGTTCGGTGGAACAGGCCGCGTTCATCGCCTCGGACGCCGGAATCCGTCTGTTGTTCGCGGGGCCGGGCCAGGCGCTGGAAAAGGCCCTGGCAATTCGGGACCGGGCGGAATGCGTGAAAGGAGTGATCCTGCTGGACGATCCGGAACCGGACGCCTCCCCGTCGTCCCAAGCCGAAGAGTCGGAACGCCCCATGAGCCTGACCGAACTTCGGGAAAGGGGGCGAAACGAGGGGGACGAAGCCGAACGGCTCGCGCGGCTGGGCCGCCACGACGAATCCGACGTGCTCACCCTGATCTACACCTCCGGCACCAGCGGCCGGCCCAAGGGCGTGGTGCTGCGCCGGGGCAACCTGGAATTCCAGTGCCGCGCCCATCAAAACCAGATTCCGTCCGTGGGCGAAGAAGACGTTTCCCTCTGTTTTCTGCCCCTGAGCCATGTGTTCGAGCGCACCTGGACCCTCTACGCCCTGGACCGGGGCGCGGTGTTGGCCTACCTGGAAGATCCAAAAGAGGTTCTCTCGGCGCTGGCGGCCGTGCGGCCCACGGTAATGTGCGTTGTTCCCCGCTTCGCCGAAAAGGTGCACCAGACAATCATGGCCCGCCGGGAGGCGGCGTCCCGCTGGAAGCGCGGTCTGTTGGACGGGGGGATTCGTTCGGGGCTTCTTCACCATTTGTGCGCTCGGGACCGGCTGCGAAGCCAGGAACCACTATTGCTTCAGCTCAAATTTCGGCTGCTCGACCGGTTGGCGTTGAAAAAAATCCGAAACGTGCTCGGCGGTCGTCTCCGATTCATGCCCTGCGCCGGCGCGGCCATCTCCGCAGAAATCGACCAGTTCTTCTTCGCCCTCGGCCTCCCGCTGCTCTGCGGCTACGGGCTCACCGAAACCACCGCCACCGCCACCTGCCGGACGGGCGGGAAATTCCGGTTCGGGAACGTGGGACTCCCGCTTGCGGGCGTGGAGGCGCGGATCGATCCCAAGGATCGGGAAATCCAGCTCCGGGGCGGAAACGTGATGGCCGGGTATCACAACCGCCCCGAGGAAACCGCCGAGGCGTTCACGTGGGACGGCTGGTTTCGGACCGGAGACGAGGGGGAAATCGAGGACAACGGCGAACTGCGAATCACCGGCCGCATCAAGGAGCTGATGAAGACCTCCGGCGGCCGATACATCGCGCCCCAGGCGCTGGAGACCGCCCTGGGGGCCGAGCCGATGGTGGACCAGGCGATGATCGTGGCCGACGGCCGGAAATTCGTTTCCGCGCTTATCGTGCCCAATTTTGAAGCCCTCTCGGCCTGGGCGACCCAAAAGGGCCTGCCCGAAGAGGCCCCCGAAAAGCTGCTTTCGCGGGCGGAAGTTCGGGACTTGTTCAAAGATCGAATCCGACAGGCGTGCGAACACCTCGCCGATTACGAACAAATCCGAGAATTCCGCCTGCTGGACCGCCCCTTCACCGTGGAAGACGGAGAACTGACGCCGACGATGAAGCTTCGGCGAAAGGTGGTGGCGGAGCGCTGGGCGGGGAAGATTGAGGAGATGTACGTGGCTTGAATCAGGGAGACGCCCGGAGCGATCGTCATCCCCATTCCCGCGGTTCCGAAAGGGTTGAGCCATGCCCGCTGGGTCGGACGGTTCCAAGCGTATCGCGACGATTCGCACGAAAGATCAAGCCTCAACCCGAAGGAGGAACGCCATGAAAATGCACGGATGGACCGGCTTGGTCATTCCGGGCCTGATGGCCCCATTGGGAACGGTGGCCGGCGGCGTGGCGAAGGGATATTGGGAAACCAACTTGGCCCGAATGAAATTCCAATCCGATCTGGTGCTTCGGGCACTGGAGCCCGAGGAGACCGATCAACGGATCGCTTCTCTCCAGTTTCTGGTGGACGCCAATCTCATCAAAGATACCGCGGTGCGGGAAGGACTAAAAGGATTGTTGGAGAAGGGCGAACCCAGCGCGCCCCGTTTTCGTCCGGTGGGCGTCGCCACCGAAATCGGATCGCCGGGGGTGGAAAAGGCGGAAAGCGCCCGCGAGCAAATCGAAGGGAAATTTCCCACCTTGCGGGGCAAGAACGTCGCGCTGGTGGGATTCCGCGTCCGCCACGGCGACATCATCGACGCCATCACGCCGATTTATTCCGCCGTCACGCCGGAGATGGAGCTGGTTGGAGAATTCGAGGGCGACCGGATCGGGGGAACCGGCGGGGGCGAAACGCTGCTGAAACGGCCGGGCCACGTGGTGGCCGGCTTTGAGGTTCAGCGGGGCCGGTACTTCGGCCGCTCGGAGGTGGTCCATTTCCAGGTGAGGTGGCGCCCGCTGACCGCCGACGGCATCGACCCGGAGACTTCGTTGGTCTCCGAACGGCTCGGCGGCGGCAATTTCGCCGAAATCGACGAGCCGCCCAAACGGTTCCAGGCCGGAGAGAACGCCTTCATCTCCGATTTCGCGGCCACCTTCTCCCGCCACACCAGCGGCGAAACCTTCCTCAACGACATCGAAATCAGCGAGACGGTGGTGATTCGGCCATAGGCGGGCGGAAGGGGAGTTTCGAAGTGTTCGTTGAGGCTTGAATTTCGGAAATTTTTCTTTACCTTGTCGGCGGCGTCCATTAAAATCTCTCATGAATCCTTCCACCAATCCTTCTCTCCATGAAACGCCGACGAGAGACATCGAAACAAAGTTTCGCTTATGGAAAACATTCGCCTAAACGATCAATATTCGGAGATTTTTCGCGCGTTTTCCATGGAACCCAAAAGGGCTGTGGAACGGGCAATTCAGCACTACGCCGTAACGCTGATCTCGGAAAAAATTGATGAACTCAAACGGAGGGACCAGGATTTCCAGGAAAAATACGAATGCGATTTCAGAGAATTTGCCACGCAAACCGCGAAAAACGAAGCGTACCTGGAGAAACTGGAGGAGGCGGGTCATTGGATGTGGGAATCTGACTTGGCGGAATGGGAATTTTGCCGAAAAGGTATGAATGATTGGACACAGCGGCTTACCCACATTTTGATGAGCTAATCCATATTGCGGAAAAAGCATTTCAGGATGTGCTTTGCCACTTGGACACCACGCCGAAACGCGCCCTGCTGACGCTACGCGGAAAATATGAATTCTGTGAAATTTTCGTCACGGAACTCCGAGCGGGCCGGGAAAGAAAATATCGGTTTTACGCCATCCGTGAAGGGACCGTGGCCGCAGGTTTCGACAACGCCCCGGACCCCCGAGCCCTCCGGATGAAGTTTGGAAAAATCAATCCAAAAAACATCGGAACCCCGATTCCTCACCTACACCTGGACAATAAAACCCGTCTTGTCCTCACCGAGGAGATCACACTTTCGGATTTTGTCCAATGGCTCCGTGAAAACCCGGTTTGCGACGAATAATTGGGCTAATTTTAAACTGCCCCGTATGAATTCTCTCATGCCCCGCTTTCCCCCTCCCCAGAAGGCGACCCGGAAAACGGGCTTTCGATCTCCCGGGCCGGCCTGAAAGAATTCGCCTCCGAACGTTCTGATTCCCCCGAATTTTCCCGGTTCTCTCTCGCCCCCGCCATCGGCATTCGCTCCGCCGGTCCACGCGGCATTGTCTCCACGTACAGAGAACGGCTGGGCAGGGCGAAATCCGCGCCGGCGGCGAAGACGATCTCCTTGATCCGAAACGCCAGCGCCTCCTTGATGGTCAGCCACTGGCCCCAGGCCGTGGTCCGGGTGAAGCAATAGACCATCAAATCGATGGAGGATTCCCCGAAACCGTCCACGCAGACGAACAGCTCGCCGAAGGGCGGTTTTACGATATCGGGGTTTTCGTTCAAATAATCGGCGATCCCGTCGCGAATCTCCCGGAGCTGGTCCACCGTCGCGCCGTAGCGGATGCCCACTTTCCAGTAAATTCGCCGATGGGTCATCTTGCTGAAATTGATCACCAAACTGTCCGACAGCTTGGCGTTGGGCACGTAGACCGGCGCGTAGTCGAATCGCCGCACCAGGGTGGAGCGAAAGCCGATCGACTCCACGGCGCCTTCCACCACGCCATCCACCCGAATCCAGTCGCCCCGCTGGAACCACCGCTCGGACAGGATCAAAATCCCCGAAATCAGGTTCTTGAACAAATCCTGGGCGCCAAGGGCCACCGCCACGCCCAGCAGCCCCATTCCGGCGATGATGGGACCCACCTGAATGCCCCAGACCTCCAGAATGGTGGCGGCGCCGATGAAGCAGAAGGCCGCCTTGGTCGCCTTGATGAGCCATTCCACCAGGGATGGCGTAAACACTCGCTCCAGGCGGCGGACCCAGAAGCTCAGCGGATCGATGGCCGCGAAGAGCGCCTAGGAAATCGCGAAAACCGCCAGGGACCGGTTGACCTTGTACAAAAAAGTCCCCCCGATGCCGTCCAGAGCCAAATGCTGCGTGGCAAAGAAGACGCCCATGACGATGGGGACGAACCGGATGGGCGGTTCCAGAGCGGAAACCAGCCGATTGTCGAACTTGTGGGTGGTCTTTTCCGTGTAGCGACGCGGCCGGCAGAAAACCAATCGGGCAAAGAGCCGACGCAGCGGAAGGAAAAAAGGAAAACCCCGATCGCCGTGATGTGCCGGCCGATGTCCACGCCATACAGGCCGTTGACCCAGACGTCCACCACGAATCCCCAAAAATCCTTCAAATCGGCCGGCGTCATCGACTCTCCTCTTTATCGGCGGCGCAAGGGGTGGTGAATTGCGGGAATGGGTATCCCGGAAAAACCGTTTCCAGGTTGGAGACGTTCTCATCCCCAACCCGGAAACCGGAATCCCTACTCCGCCTCCCCGACCCCGCTTTCGATGGCCTCGATCCGCAACCGAACGGCGTCCGGAAGCGGGGCTTTGGCCCCTTCGCGGTAATTGTAGGAGACCACGTCCCCGTCGCCTTCCGCCGCCAGCTTCTGGTGCTTGTGGCTGACCACGCGATATTCCATCCGGAACCGGTCGGTATCCACCGAGGCCACCCGCGCCCCCACCGAAACGGTGTCGGGAAAGGTCAGCGGCACCCGATACCGACAGGAGGTGGCGGCCAAAATGGGGCCAAGACCTTCCTCCTCCATCAGCGCCTCGTACCCCACATGATCGAAATAGGCGATCCGCGCGCTTTCGAAATATCGAAAATAAATGATATTGTTCACATGGCCGAAGGCGTCCATTTCCCCCCATGCCACGGGAATGTCAATCACGACCGGGAAGGCCGCGAGCAAATTTCGCATCATGCGCATTCTCCTTTGGGTTTGCGGGATTCTTTGCGATAATTCCGGCGCGTGGGCAACTTTTCCCACTCAAAAGCCCTCAAAATCCGATTCATCGAGCGGAAGCCGCTCTTCCGGTCCGATTTCCCGGGATCCATCCCGTCGATTGGACCGATCGACGGCCCTCCCCGCCCGGGCGGCGACCCGTTGGGACCCCGACGATCCACTTCCATTCCTCGCGGCGGAAACCCCGGTTGCCCGGAAAGTTTCGTCCCCACGCCGAACCTGTCCCTGCACCATTTCGTAAAGCTCCCGGACCAGCCGGCGCATCCGTCCGGCCTCGTCGCGAATCTGGCCGGCGGACGCGGAGGATTCCTCGGCGTCCGCGGCGTTTTTCTGAACCAACTGGTCCGTGTCGCTCATGGCCCGGCTGATCTGATCAATTCCCTTGGCCTGTTCGTCCGAGGATTGGGCGATCTCTCCCACCAGTTCGCCCACCGAGGCGGCGGTCCGGGCCAGTTCTCCAAACACCTGGTTGGCGTGTTCCACCATTTGGTTGCCCTCGGACAGTTTCCGAACGGTCCCGTCGATCAGGGCGGCGGTATTTTTGGCCGCCTCCGCCGCCCGAATGGCCAGGTTCCGCACCTCCTCGGCCACCACGGCGAATCCGGCCCCGCTTTCCCCGGCGCGGGCCGCCTCCACCGCCGCGTTGAGGGCCAGCAGATTGGTCTGAAAGGCGATCTCGTCGATGTCCTTCACGATGCGCGAGGTTTCCTCGCCGGCCTGGCCGATCTCCCCCATGGAAACGGTCAGCCGATCCATGGCCCGGTTGGCCCCCGCCACGGCCTCGCCAGCGGCGTCCATCATCCGGTCGGCCTCGGAGGCGTTTTCGGCGTTCCGTCGCGTCATGGCGGCCATCTCCGCCAAAGAGGAGCTGGTTTCCTCCAGGGTGGCGGCCTGGTGGGCCGCCACTTCGGCAAGGGAATGGCTCACGGCGGCCATCTGGGCGGAGGCGGATTCCATGCCCGCGATGCCCTCCCGCAATCCTTCGATAATGGCGCCAACCGGCCGCGCGACCGTCCGGGCCACCCAGACGATGAGGATCCAGCAGAGGAGAATGGCCGCCGCCGAAGTGGCAATCTGCCAAATGCCGATCCGCCTGACGGGTTCATGGATATCGTCGGCATCTGCGGAAACGGCCAGAATCCAGGGCGGTTCCTCCAGGGCGGCGAAGGCGACCCGTTTTTCGTTTTCCGCGAAGGCGTAGGTGATCAGCCCTTCTTCCATCCGAGCCATCCGCCGGCCGAAAGCGTGTTCCGTCAGGTTTTCTTGCAGGACGCGCTCCGGGTTGGGATGGGCCAACACCAGCCCCTCTTTGTTGATGATAAAGCCGTACCCACCGGTGCCGACCCGGTAATTGGGAACGAAATCGGCGCTGAACCGGCCGAGGTCCACCGCCCCGAGCAACGCCCCCAGGGTCTCGCCGCCGGACGACACCGGCACGGCGACCACGATTATGGGCCGCCCGGTCACCCGACTTTCGATGGCGTCGGAAACGGCCGCGCTTCCCGCCATGGCGGCCTGGAAATAGGGCCGATCCGAAACGGCGAGGTTCCGGTTCCTCGCCCCGGAGCCGGCGTCGGAAACCCGCAATCGCCCGGTCATGTCGGCCAGGGAGATGGTTTCATACACCGGATTGTCTTTCACCCAGCGGGTAAACCGGCGCTCCAGATCGGCGGCGTCTTCCTCGCCGGGATTTCGCAGATACCCGACGATCGCCTCCCCGTAACTCCAGTTTTCCAAATCGCTTTGTCGTTCGGCCAGCCAATCTCGGGCGTTCCGCCGGGCCTTTTCCACCATCTGGACCAATTGCTGGTCAATGGCCATGGTGAGGGCCTCTCGACTTTTATGATAGGAAATCCCGGTTGAGACCAGCATGCCCAGCGAAACCAGAACAAGGGTCGGCAGGGCGAATCGGCTGGTCAAGCCAAGTTGAAAGGGTCCAGATTTCATGGCGAACACCTCGAAGTAAAAGAACGTGAAAAGGGTCTCGCGCGCCGGAAACCGACGCCGGGGAACTCTTTTCGAAAAACCTGCGCGCCGTCAACCCAAAAATCCGGAAACAATCAAGCTCTAATAAAAACGGCCGCCGGCGGGCGATGTTCCCATTGCCATCATCGTCCGGCCCGATAGGAAAAAGTGCCGGGGGCAAGCTCCGGAATCCAACGGACCGCGAAACGCCCACGCGGAACCGGTCATTCTCCGGCGCGCCAGGCCCGGAACCCGGAAAGCAAGGCGACCCCATACGCGGCGGCGGCCGTCCAACCCAGGGCCGAAATGCCGACGACCAGGGCCACTTCCGCCGCGACCACCGAGGCGAGGACGGAGGTGCATCCGTTGGCCGCCCAGGCCACGGCCCGGTCCCCCGGGGAGGGCGACAGCAGCCGCATGCCCGCCGCGAAGGGAACGCCCATCAACAGCCCGAAGGGTACCGGCAGGACCAGACCGAAAACGGTCCGCAGGGCGGGCGACAGTCCGATGGCCCATTGGATCAGGGGCCCCAACGCCGCGGCGGCCACGAGAAGCGCGATCGTGAGCAGGGCCAGACTTCCGGCCAGCGGCCGCGCCGACCAGCGGCGAGAGAGAAATCCCCCGGTGCCGGAGGCGACCATGACCGACGCCAGCACGGCCGCGAAACTGACCACCGGATCGGCGAACAACGCGGTAAGGGCCTTGATGAAAAACATTTCCGCCAGCATAAACCCGGCCCCCACCGCCAGAAAATAGAGCGTTCGCGTCGAAGCGGCCTTTCCCCGTCGCCCCCGGAGCCCGATCAGCGGCGGAAGCAGCAAGACCAGGGCCACCAGGAACGATTCCGCCAAAACCACCAGCACCACCAGCTCGCCGGACATCATCAGCGTATAAAACCGCTCGCCGGTGGCGCGGTACAATTCCGGCAACCGGAACCATTTCATAAACCGGCCGGGATAGGGCCGATCGTCATGGCGGGGGGCCAGATCCAGCGGATTGTCCGCAAAGAACGCCTGGGCCTTTCCGGCCCGGGCCGCCGATTGGAAGGCCGCCAGCGCGTCGAAGTAAAACGGCGCGTCATACCGGTTGAACCGGTTGGCCTCGGACCGGTCCATTCCCACAAGATGAACCAGGTCGAAATTTCGGTCCCGCGCGAATTGGCGCAATGCCGCCGCCCGTTCCGCCAACGGCGTTGGCGAGACCAGCAGAACGTAGACATCCCAGCTCCGGAGGACCGCGATGTGTCGGCCCGGTTCGACCGCGCCCTCCGCGCGCAAGGCTTCCCAGGCGGTGGCGAAATGGCGGACCAGGTCCGACGGCGGCAGCAGGAGCCGTCGGTTGAGAATCAGCGCCCCGCCGGGCAGCAGGCGACGCAGGTAAAGCCGCATGGCCTCCGCGGTGGCGTCGTCGTTATGTTCCAGCGCCCCCGCGCCGGGGATGGAGGGACCCCAATTTTCCAGGTGGATTACGCCAAACCGGTCATCGCTTCGTCGGAGAAGGGCGCGGGGAACGCCGGAGCGGACCGGCCATCCATAATGATTTGACAGCGCCCGGGCGATTTCCGGATGATCCGTCACCGTCCGGGGCGGATCGGCTCCGGCGGCCAGCGCCGTTGGCACCGAAACGCCGCCGCCCCGGACCACCAGGAACGCCGAATCGGGTCGCTCCGAGGCAAGATACCCGGCCCAGGCCAGCGTGTACCGGGTAAATTCCGTTTCCCCGGGCGGGTAGAGATGGACGGGACGCTCGGCGTCTCGATACAGCGCGGCCGCCGTGGAAACCGGGCGGGCGTATTGCAGACTGAGGCCCGGCGCGAACCGAAGGTACGGGCTTTCCACCCGATCCACCCGGCCGCGAATGCCGCCATGATGGCCGACGATCCGGGTTTGGGGGAATTGGAGCGTTTGGGGAAGGGCTTTGTAGGGGGAGGGGCGAACCTGGACCCATTTCCCCCCGAACGGGGACAGGAGAAACAAGGCGGCGACGGCGATTCCGACTGCGGCAAGGACGCGGGGGCGTTTTTCATCCAACCGGGCCAGCCAGAAGGGCAGGAGCCCCATGGGCAACAGTCCCGCAAGAACCGCCAGCCGCCCTTCGTCCAGCCAAGGGAGGCCCAGGGCGGGAAGCGCGGCGCCCAGTGCGGAGCCGCCCATGTTGGCGAAGTAGATGGCCCCGGATTTCCCGGGAGCGGCGGCATAGGCCAGGGAGATGGACGCGCCGGCGAAACCGAAGGGAAGCGCCAGGAGCAGGTAGGCCGCGCCGAGGTAAACCGCTTGGACCGGTTCCAGGGGAAGACGGAAATAATCCAGCGGAAGGCTGCCGAGCCCGACCCCGGCCAAGAGCGCGGTGGCCGAAAAGGCCAGCACCAGATTGAAGAGCCCCGCCGGACCGGAATTCCGCCGTTCCCAACCCGGGGCGCTTCTTTCCCGCAGGCTCAGGAGAGTTCCACTGGCCCCGAAACCGAACAGGGCGATGCTGAGCACCATGAAGCCCAAGTGATGCCACTGGCCGAGGGAAAAGAGCCGGGCCAGCAGCACTTCCAGCGCCAGCGCGGAGAGGGAGAGCCAGAAGACCGCGGCGATGCGTCCGCTTCCGCCGTCCATGGGGGTTCCCCGTTCAATCCCCGGGATTCCGCCCCTCCAGGGCCTGGCCGGTCATGGGCACGAAAAGGACGCCGGTGATTTGGCGAACCGTGTAATCGCCGCCGGACTTGGTCACCAGAACCAGATTTTGGTAGCTGAAGGGATTGCCCAGGGGGAGCACCAGCTTTCCGCCGTCCCGAAGCTGGTCCAGCAGCGGCGGTGGAATGTGGTCCACCGCCGCGGTGATCATCATGGCGTCGAACGGCGCCGCCTCGGGCCAGCCGAAATAGCCGTCTCCCTCCCGAGCGGCGACGGCCGAATCCAACCCCATTTCCTGGAAGCGGGCCGAGGCGGTGCGGTGAAGCGACGGCTTGATCTCGATGGTATAGACTTTCCGGGCCACCTCCGTCAGCACGGCGGCCTGGTAGCCGGAGCCGGTACCCACTTCCAATACGCGTTCATCCCCCGAAAGCCCCAGGCTCTGGGTCATCAGCGCCACGATGTAGGGCTGGGAGATGGTCTGCCCCTCTCCGATGGGCAGGGGCGAATCTCGGTAGGCTTTGTTTCGGAGGGGTTCGGGGACGAATCGATGGCGAGGCACGGTTGTCATGGCCTCGATGACCCCGGGGTCCGAAATGTCCCGGGCCGCGATCTGCTCCTTCACCATTTCATCCCGGGCGGCGCCGAAATCCATGGCCGCTGCGGAGGAAAGGCGGGCGCCGAAAAGAAGAATCAAAATAGCCGCAATCATCCGGGACCAAGCCGTGACGCGAAAAAAGAGGGCGTACATGGAATAACCTCCAGGCAACGGACCGAGAATTTTAGCCAAAACCTCATGCGCTTGGGTGGAAATCCCCCGGCGAACCGGCCAATTTTTGGCGGAGGGAGGATGACGCGTGAAAAATATTGACGATGCCGCGGGCGGGCTGTTACAGGTAACGTTATGAAAATTTCCGCAATCTTACCCCCCGCCCAGATTCTTCTCGACGTTCCCGTAGACGCGAAGGACGATGTGTTGCGTTATATCGCCCGGCGCCTTGAACAGCTCGACCTGGCTTCGGATTCCGCGGAAGTGTACGATGCGCTGGCCAAGCGAGAAATGATGATGAGCACGGGCATTGGCGGCGGGCTGGGCATTCCGCACGCCTTGACGCCGGCGGTGGAACAGCTTTGCCTTCTTCTTGTCCGCCCTCGGAACCCGATACCCTTCGACGCTCTGGACGGTCAACCCGTGAGCGTGGTGTTCGGGCTGCTGGTTCCCGAAAACGAAACCACGCTTCATCTCCGGGCGCTGGCGGCCATCTCCGGCCTCTGCAAAAAACCCGGCTTCTTGAAAGGCGTTTTTGGCGCGGAGGACGCGGATCGGCTCTGGAGCCGAATCAAGGAAGTGGAATCCCGGGCGGATGTGCCCGGCTGAAACCGCCGGGTTTCCCGCGCCAAATCATTCTTGACTTCCGATTCCACCCGCCCCGGAATCGTCCATCGGCCGCTCTTTTTTTTAAAAAGGAGTTGCCGGCGGCTCGGGGATGGACGCCTTGAATCCCACGCCCGGGCGGAAGGACAACCGTCCAGCGGGCGTTGAATCGTCCGCGAAACAACAAAAAGGAAAGCGGTTATGGCGAAAGAAAAGCTTCGAGAAATCGAACCCCTCGCCCAAGTGACGTTCTCTCTTCGGGTGACGGGAGAAAACGAGAACGACCCAGGGTCGGAAACCTTTCCCCAAAAACTGATCGTGGGCCTCGGGGCTTCCGGGATGGCGCCCTTTGAACAGCTGCTGATGGGCCGCCAGGCCGGCGAAACCGTTTCGGCCGCAATCAATCGGTCGGACCTGCCCGATTTTTTCGGCCCGCTTCCGGTCACGCCGCCCCCGCTCCCGAAAGACGCCGATCATCTGAGGGTTTCCGTGGACATCCAGGAAATCACCAAACCCGACGGCCGGGAAATGATCCGCGCCATGGCCGCCCAGGTTCATGATTGCGGCGGCGGGTGTGGGTGCGGTTGCGGCGGACACTGAGGAGGATCGACCCCAGCGCCCCGCCGTCGGAGTCGGACGTTTAGGCCGCCTCTTCCTCCTTTTTGGGCGCCGGCACCGTGGTCACGGGCACTGGGGAGTGCTTGACCACTTTCTCCGCCACGCTGCCGAAGGGAAAGCTGGGCTTCTCGCCCCGGGTGGCCATAATCACCAAATCCACCTGTTCCTTGTCGATAAAGGAAAGAATCTCTTCCGCCGGATCGCCCACCGCGATGTGACGAATGTAGAGCGGACAACCTTCCAAATATTTGGAACAAATCTGTTGCAGACGCTCCTCCGCCTTTCGCTTGGCATGGTCCATCAGCTTTTGAACATGCTCCTCGTCGAACACGC
Source organism: Desulfococcaceae bacterium (assembly GCA_046541515.1). Taxonomy (GTDB): domain Bacteria; phylum Desulfobacterota; class Desulfobacteria; order Desulfobacterales; family Desulfococcaceae; genus CAYFVR01. The sequence continues at coordinate 25,644 of JBKHDD010000022.1, read as the reverse complement.
CGTACCAGGGCTCGTGGTGGGCGGTGTCCTCGATCACGTAGAGCACATGGATTTCCGCGCCGTACTTTTCGGTCATCGACTTCACCTGGGGCAACGCCACCTCCGCGTTCTGGGAAAAATCGGTCGGCCAGAGAATCTTCTTCACTTCCATCGCACGCCCCTTTCACGATAGGTTCAGGTTCGCCGCCGATCGACCTTCGCCGGCGGCGGGTGTTCCGGTGCAATCTCGCTCAAACCGTTTGGGAATATTGACAACCATAACCTTTTTCCAGCCATTGTAAAGCGGTTCGCCGCCGCGGAGAGATGCCGGACCGCCCTCCGGCCGGGTTCCCCCGGCGTTTTCCCTCCCATGGGAATCCCCTCTTTTTTCCCGCCGCCAGGCGCGCCGAACATCTCCTTGACACTCGAACCGAATGCGATTAAAGGATGGGATTTGTCCGAAATTATCCTTGGAATTTACCAACCATCCAATGGCGGCGAGGACCGAATGGATTACAAAAAGACGCTCAATCTCCCCTCCACTTCCTTTCCCATGAAAGCCAATCTCTCCAAACGGGAGCCGGAGCAGATTCGGTCCTGGGAGGAAAGCCGGCTTTACGAGAGAATTCGAGAGGCTTCCGCGGGACGGCCTCGTTTTGTGCTCCACGACGGGCCCCCCTACGCCAACGGGAACATCCATATCGGCACCGCGCTGAACAAAATTCTCAAGGACATCATCGTCCGCTCCCGGCAGATGGCGGGCTTCGACGCGCCCTACGTGCCCGGATGGGACTGCCACGGCTTGCCCATCGAACACAACGTGGACAAGGAGTTGGGCAAACAGAAACAGCGCAAGGAAGATCTTTCCCTGGCCGAGGTGCGCCGCATGTGTCGGGCCTACGCCGAACGGTTCATCGACATCCAGCGGGACGAGTTCAAACGGCTGGGCGTCATGGGCGAATGGGAAAATCCCTATCTGACCATGAATTACGTCTACGAGGCGATCATCGCCCGGGAATGCGGTCGGTTCGCGTTGGAAGGCACTCTCTTTCGCGGAAAAAAGCCGATCTATTGGTGCAACTCCTGCCGCACGGCCCTGGCCGAGGCGGAAATCGAATACGGCGACGAAGACTCTCCGTCCATCTACGTGGCCTTTCCCATGATGGACGACCTGGGCGACGTGGCCCCGGAGCTGGCCGGGAAGGACGTTTCCGCGGTCATCTGGACCACCACGCCCTGGACCCTCCCCGCCAACCTGGCCATCGCCCTGCACCCGGAATTCGAATACGTGGCCGCGGAGGCCGGCGGCCAGGTGTTCATCCTGGCCCGGGAGCTGATGGCCGACTGCATGGCTCGGTTCGGTCACTCCGATTATGCGGTGCTTGCGGAAATTCCCCCGGCGGCCATGGAGAAAAAACGGGCCCGTCATCCTTTCTACGACCGGGAATCCCTGCTGGTCTTGGGCGATCATGTGACTTTGGAGGCGGGCACCGGATGCGTCCACACCGCCCCCGGCCACGGCCGGGAGGACCACGAGGTGGGGCTGGCCTACGGGCTGGACGCCTACTCGCCCGTGGACGACGGCGGCAAGTTCACCGACGACGTGGAATTTTTCGCCGGCCAGTTCGTCTTCAAGGCCAACCCGGAAATCACCGCCAAGCTTCGGGAGGCCGGGGCGCTGCTGGCGGAGGAACACATCCGGCACAGCTATCCCCATTGCTGGCGCTGCAAAAAACCGGTCATCTTCCGGGCCACTCCCCAGTGGTTCATCTCCATGGACAACACGGGACTTCGAAAGCAATCCCTGAAGGAAATCGACCAGGTGAAATGGATTCCCCATTGGGGCCGGGAGCGGATTTACGGCATGATCGAAAACCGTCCCGACTGGTGCGTGTCCCGGCAGCGGGCCTGGGGCGTGCCCATCACCGTCTTCTACTGCGCCGACTGCGGAGAGCTGGTCATCAACGAGGCCATCGTGGACCGGGTGTTCGAACGGTTTTCCGCCGAGGGCGCGGACGCCTGGTTCGAGCGGTCGGCCGAGGAGCTGCTGCCGGAAGGGACCCGTTGCGCCAAATGCCGGGGAAGCGCCTTTGAGAAGGAAACCAACATCCTGGACGTCTGGTTCGACTCCGGGGTCAGCCACGCCGCCGTGCTGGAAGCCCGTCCGGAGCTGGCCTGGCCCGCCGATCTGTACCTGGAGGGCAGCGACCAGCACCGGGGCTGGTTCCACAGCTCCCTGCTCACCGCCGTGGGCGCCCGGGGCAAGGCGCCCTACAAATCGGTGCTCACCCACGGCTTCGTGGTGGACGAGCACGGCCGGAAGATGTCCAAGTCGGTGGGCAACGTGGTGGCCCCCAAGGCGGTGATCGACAAGTACGGCGCGGAAATCCTCCGGCTCTGGGTATCCGCCTCGGACTACCGGGACGACGTCCGGATCTCCGACAACATCCTCAAGCAGCTTTCCGACGCCTACCGGCGCATCCGCAACACGGCCCGATTCATCCTGGGCAACCTGGCCGATTTCGATCCGACCAAGGACGCCGCGGAACCGGACGAAATGACCGAGATCGACCGGTACGCCTTGCACACGGCGGCCCAATTGATGGACCGGTGCCGTCGGGCCTACGACGAATACGAATTTCACGTCATCTACCACCGGCTCTACAACTACTGCGTGGTGGATCTGTCGGCCTTCTATCTCGACATTCTCAAGGACCGGCTGTACACCACCCCGGCGGCGTCGCCGGAACGGCGAAGCGCCCAGACGGCCATGTTCCACATCCTGGACGCCCTGGTCCGGATCATGGCGCCCATCCTCCCTTTCACGGCGGAGGAAATCTGGACCCACATGCCGGCGCCGGCGGACCGGGCCGAAAGCGTCCATCTGGCCGCCCTTCCCGGGGCGCCGGAGGGCTGGCGCGATCCGGAACTGGCGGAACGATGGAAGCGGCTGCGTTCAGTTCGGGGCGCGGTGACCCGAGTGCTGGAAGCGGCCCGGGCCGCCAAGACCATCGGCCATCCCCTGGACGCCGCCGTCACCCTCCACGGCGCCGGAGAACTGGGCGACCTGCTGAACCGATACGCGGCGGATTTGCACACCTATTTCATCGTTTCGGAAGTCTCCGTGGCGGACGCGCCGCCGGCGGGCGGCGCCACCGACGACGAGGTGGACGGCCTGACCGTGGCCGTGGCCCACGCCGCCGGGGAAAAATGCGGCCGTTGCTGGGTCCACGACACCACCGTGGGCCATGACGCGGAGCACCCGACCATCTGCGCCCGATGCCGGGGCCATTTGGCCGCGTTGTAATTTCAATCGAAAACCGAGAAACGAATCCGCATGACGGAAATCCGGGAACGGGCCGCAGAGGGCCTTCGCATCGGAGACGCTTTCCAGACCGCGCGAACCTTTACGGAAGAAGACGTCTCGCGGTTCGCCGAAATATCCCTGGACTACAATCCCGTCCATTTTGACGGGCGTTTCGCCGAAGCCCGCCATTTCTCGGGGCCGATTTGCCATGGACTGCTCACCGCAAGCCTGGCCACCGAGATTGGCGGGCAGATCGGATGGCTGGCCTCCGGAATGAGCTTCCGGTTCAGGGGTCCCGTTTACGTGGGCGAAAGGATCACCTGCCGCTGGGTCATCACGGAAATGGACGAAAACGGTCGCGCCGCCGCGTCGGTTGTCATGACCAAAGCGGGCGGAATCACCGTGGTGGAAGGGGAAATTCGAGGGCTCGCGCCCGGCCGCCGGGAGCGCGACGTTCTGCGCCAAATGCTCTCCGAGGGCGATCCGACCAATGGACTTGCGGGCGCCCGATAGGGCCGGACGGCGCCGGCCGCGACCCGTCCGCCGCGTCCTTGCCGGGCACCGGTTTCGTCCCGGAGGGTCTTGGCTCGTGAGCGATTGGTGAGCCGCCCGGCGGTCCCGAATTTCTCCGGACCCGTTGCCAAAAACCCGTCCCGCCACAAGGACGCCCGGGAAATCCGGAAACCGATCTCCGAAATTGGGAACAAGATGGAAACCGTGGAAATGCCCAGCGACGCCGATGGAAATCTCCCCAAGGACCGGCCCGCGGCCAAATTCGGAAGGCTCCTGATCGTGGCCGCCGCGGTGGTGATCCTCGACCAGATCACCAAGGCCATCATCCTCGCCCGGGTGCCGCTGTACGAAACCATCCCGGTGATTCCCGGCTTTTTCAACATCACCCACATCCAGAATCCCGGCGGCGCCTTCGGCTTTTTCGCCGGGGGGTCGATTCTCCTGCGGAAGATCGTCTTTCTGCTGCTCTCCTCGGTGGCGGTGGTCTTCGTGCTCTACCTCTATCACCAGGTGCCGCTGCGTTATCGCTGGCTCTCCTTTGGGCTGGCGCTGATTTTTGGCGGCGCCATCGGCAACCTCATCGACCGCGTCCGGTTCGACGTGAGAGTGGTCGATTTTCTGGACTTCTACGTCGGCCGATACCACTGGCCCTCCTTCAACGTGGCCGACAGCGCCATCACCGTCGGCGTCACCATCTTCGCCGTCCACATCCTCTTCAACCGGATGCCGGAATAGCCGGGGTCCCATGCCCGAAATCCCCTATTCCGCCCTGGCCGAAACCCTCCCCAAGGGCAAGCCGGCGGATTTCCCCCCGGTCTGCCTGATCCACGGGGAAGAGATGCTGGTAAAAACCGCCTACGCCGCCGTTGTGGAATATCTGCTGCCCAACCCGGCGGACCGGGATTTGACCCTCTCTCCGGTGGACGGCGATCAGATTCAGGCCGCCATCGAACAGGCCGCCACCTTTTCCCTGTTTTCTTCCGCCAAAATCGTGGCGCTGCGGGACACCCGCGTTTTCCTTTCCGGAAAGAACGCCGGAACCCTGCTGGAAAAGGCCCGCCAAACGGCCGAGGGCGGCGAGCTGAAAAAGGCGGCCCGTCCCTTCGCCGACTATCTGGGTTTGAAAGGGCTTCGGCTGGAGGATATCGCCGGGGAGGACCGGTTCGACCGGTTGAAGCTGGACCCCGCCGCCGGGGAATGGCTGGACCCGCTTCTGACCTGGTGCCGGGAAAACGGCGTGGTCCCCTCGGACGCCAAAGACGCGGCGTCCGATCTGGAACAGGCGGTGAAACGCGGATTTCCACCGGGGAACCGGATTCTGATCACCGCCGAAACCGTGGACCGGTCCCGGTCGCTCTACAAAGCCATCCGGGATCGCGGGCTGGTGGTGGACGCCTCGGCGCCCAAGGGTGGGCGAAAGGCGGACCGGGACGCCCGGGACCAGCTGTTGCGGGAGCTGGCCCGAGAAATTCTGGACGAGGCCGGCAAACGGATCGACCCGCCGGCGCTGGCCGCCGCGATGGAGCTGACCGGATTCGACCCGCGCACGTTCTCCGGAAATCTGGAAAAATTGGTTCAGTTCGTCGGCGACCGGGACCGGATCGCCCGGGAGGACGTGGACGCGGTTCTTCGAAAAACCCGCCGCGATCCGATTTACCAACTCACCAACGCGGTGACCGATCGGGACGCGGCCGCTTCCCTTCGGCTACTGGACGGGCTGCTCCGGGACGGCCTGGTTCCCCTGCAAATTCTGGCCGCCCTGGTAAACCAGTTTCGAAAGCTGGTGCTGGTCCGAGCCTTCGCGGATGGACCCGAGGGTCGAACCGCCTGGCGGAAGGGAATGCCCTACCCGGCCTTTCAGCGGCAGACCCTGCCCGCGTTGAAGGCGGGGGAAGAGCGCCTTTCCGAAACGCTGTCCCAGTGGGACGCGGCCCTGGCCGATCCGGAGAGCGATCGCCGCCGCAAAGCCCCCGCCTCCGACCTTCTGCTTGCCAAATCCAGCCGGAACCCCTACCCTTTATACCAATTGTTTCGCAAGGCGGACCGGTTCCGACCGGCGGAACTCGCCGACGCCATGGGCCGGCTGGCCGAAGCGGACCATCTGCTCAAGTCTTCCGGCAAGAACCCCCGGCTGGTGCTGGAACGGGCCATTCTGGCCATCTGCCGACCGGCGGAAAAAGCCCCCGCGCTTCGCCGTCGAGCCTGAACATTTCCCATCGCTTCCATTTCATTATCTCATAACGTCTACCATCCGGTTTCGCGGACGAAGCTGTTTTTTTCCCAATTGCAACCCGCGAATCGTCCGCCCGCGAGAAAGGGAGTCGTCATGAAAAAAACCAAAATCGTCTGCACCATCGGCCCGGCCAGCGGGTCCCGGGAGGTGCTGAAAGCGCTGATCGAAAGCGGGATGGACGTGGCGCGCCTCAATTTTTCCCACGGCACCTACGAGGAGCACCGGGAAAAGGTTCGTCTCATCCGCGCCCTCTCCGAGGAGCTGGATCGGCCCGTGGCCATCCTCCAGGACCTTCGGGGACCCAAAATCCGGGTCGGAGCCATTCCGGAACCGGGCATCCGGCTGGAACCGGGGCAAAAATTCATTCTGACCACCCGGGATATCGAGGGCTCCTCCGAAGGCGTCATGGTCTCCTACCCGGAGCTGGCCCGGGACGTGAAAGCCGGGGAGCGGATTTTGTTGGCCGACGGCCTGATGGAGCTGGTGGTGCGGGACACCAGCGACACCGACATCATCTCGGAGGTCATCATCGGCGGAGACCTGACCTCCCACAAGGGCATCAACCTGCCCAGCGGCACCGTCTCCGTGGCCGCCATCACGGAAAAGGACCGGGAAGATCTCCAGTTCGGGCTGGAAAACGACGTGGACTACGTGGCCCTCTCCTTCGTCCGGCGTCCAGAGGACATCCTGGATTTGAAGGAGATGATCCGGACGGCCGGGAAGGACATCCCGGTGATCGCCAAAATTGAAAAGCACGAGGCGCTGGAACACGTCGAGGAAATTTTATCGGCCTCGGACGGCGTCATGGTGGCCCGGGGCGACTTGGGCGTGGAAATTCCGCTGGAACAGGTGCCGGCCATCCAGAAAATGCTGGTGGAAACCGCCAACGCCATGGGACGACCGGTAATCATCGCCACCCAAATGCTGCGCTCCATGGTCAGCGCCCCCCGCCCCACCCGGGCCGAGGCCACCGACGTGGCCAACGCGGTGCTCGACGGCGCGGACGCCGTCATGCTGTCGGAAGAGACCGCCAGCGGCCATTTCCCGGTGGAGGCGGTTCGCTTCATGGTCCGCATCATCGAAAACGCGGAGGAGCACTTTCCCCACGCCCGCTACCTGGCCCTGCCCATGGGAACCAACGTGTCGGAATCGGTGGCCCACGCCTCCTGCGCCCTGGCGGACCATCTCAACGCCAAGGCCATCGTGGCCACCACCCGCTCCGGCTTCACGGCCACCCAGATTTCCCGGTTTCGTCCCCGCCCCACCCTCATCGCCCTTTCCCCGGAACGCAAAACCATTCGCCGGCTGGCGCTGTATTGGGGCTGCATACCCAGCTACGTGGAGGAAACCCGCAACACCGACGAGCGGCTGGAAAAGGCGGCCATATCGGCCATCGGCACCGGGAACGTCAATCGGGGCGACCTGGTGGTGCTCACCACCGGCCACCCCGTCTGGGCCGCCGGCACCACCAACATGCTGCGCGTAAAAGAGCTATGACCGAGGATGTCCGCCCCGCCTCCCGGAACAAGGGACCGCTGATCCTGGCCGGAATCGGTCTGCTGGTGCTGGTGGCCGTTGCCATATACCTGATTTTTCGTTTCGATTTGCTGTCCCGCTCCGTTCAGTACCTGGACGAGGACATGCCCAATTGGCTCTTTCTGGTTTTGATTGCGATATTGCCCATTTTCGGCGCGCCTTTCAGCCCATTTCTCATCCTGGCCGGAATCAAATTCGGAGCGGTCGGCGGTCTGGCCCTACTGATGGCCCTGATGCCTTTTCAAATTTTGGTATCCTACGGCATAGCCAACCTGCTAAACCGGCAACTCCGTCAAATTTTTGAGCGATTTGGCTACCGTGTGCCTCAAATTCCGGAGAACCGCGCGGCCTTGTTTTCTTTCATTTGGCTGGCCATCCCGGGCGCCCCTTACGCGGTGAAAAATTTCGCGCTGCCCTTGGCGGGGGCGCCGTTCCGGCACTGCCTTTGGATGAACTGGGCTCTGCAAGGGGCGTACGGCGCCGGCTTCGTGGTGCTGGGCCGGTCCGCCGCCGACATGAATCTCTGGATATTCCTGTTGGCCCTGGCTTTGCTGGGCGGCGCGTTCGGGCTGATAAAATGGGTTCGGGAGCGCTACGGCCGAGAGATGAAGGAGATGACCGAGGAGGGGGACGGTTCCCGGAAAGGCAAAACGGAAAATTGAGAGCGCTTGGGCAGGTTTGAGGTGGAAACGCCTTTGACAGCGCCCCGGAAAAACATTAACTTTTCAAGGTCAATTTTACCAAAAACCCATCGGAGGCAGGATCATGAAAACCAAAATCGGCGTGGCTCTCGCGGTAACGACGGCCTTGACCATCGGATGCGCGGCGCCGCAGTCCAAAACCGGAAGAGGCGCGGCCTACGGCACGGCCGGCGGCGCGGCGGTTGGGGCCATCCTCGGCCAGGCCATCGGACGGAACACCGAAGGCACCCTGGCGGGCGCGGCGGCGGGCGCGGCCATCGGCGGGGCGGCCGGCGCCGGCGTGGGCCGGATGATGGACCGGCAGGAGGAAGAATATCGGCAGGCCCTGGCCGCCACGGAAGCGGCGGCGGTGCGCCGGGAGGGCAACCTGCTGGCCATCACCCTGCAAGGCGACGTGACCTTCGACACCGATTCGGCCACCGTCAAGCCGGGGCTCCACGACGAAATCAGTCGAATCGCCGGGATCATGCAGCAGTATCCGCAGACTCGCGTCCTGGTGGAAGGTCACACCGATTCCACCGGAAACGCCCAGTACAACCAGCAACTTTCGGAACGCCGGGCGGAATCGGTGGCGGACTTGCTGCGACAAAACGGGGTTTCTCCCGGCCGCGTCCGGACCATCGGGTACGGCCCCAATCAACCGATGGCCACCAACGATACCGCGTTGGGCCGCCAGCAAAACCGCCGGGTGGAAATCAAGATCGACCCCGTGACCGAGCAACAGGGACAGAGCTGATTCCCAAAAAAAGGGCGTCAGCCAAAGCCATGAGCGCGGGGCGGCCTCGGCCGCCCTTCATTTTGCCCCTCCGCCTTGCCGCGGCTCAGCAATTTGTCCCGGAACCAGTTGACGGTTTCCCGCTGGAATTTTTCCTGGTTCTCTTCCCGACTCAACCTGTGGTCTCCATCCCGAAACATGATGATTCGCTTGGGCGTCGCCCCAAGCTGGTAGACCCGAAACGCTTCGGACGGCGCGACCACTTTGTCCGAGTCGCCGTGGAGAATCAAAAGGTTGGAAACGCCGGCGGCCCGTTCCCGCACGTCGAAGGCCAGCGCGGCGGGATCCCACTCGGGCAGGTTGGACTCGACGGGATCGCCCGGCTCCACCACCCGACGGACAATGTCGCTTCGAAGGGGGGTCGCCAGGGTCACCACGGCGGACGCGTGGAGAGCGCGGGCCATGGCCAGGCAAACGGTTCCGCCCAGGCTGCTGCCGAAAAGGCCCAGCCTTGGGCCAAACGGGGCTTCGCGACGGGCGGCCGCCACGGCGTCGGCCAGATCGGCGCAACGGGCGTCCAGGCTGGTGACCCGGCCGAATTCTCCGTCGCTGTTTCCGCATCCCCGATGGCTGAAACGGAAGTAACCGATTCCGCGGCGGGCGCAGGCTTGGGCCAAGGCGATCTGTTTGGGCGATTCCGCGGAGCTGAACAGACCGTGAACCCCCACCACCAGCGGCGCGTCCTCTGCGAATTCCGGCAGATGAAGCACGCCCTCCAGGGCAAACTCCTGGCTGGCGAAGGACACGGCGCGGGTGGACGCCTGGATGGGAATTTCGATCGCTTCCATGATTCGGATTCCTTGCGGGACGGGGAAAATGCGGGGAAAAGACGCCCGTCGGAGACGAAAAAAGAGACGGCGGCGGGCGAGGCGGGATGGACCGGTCCGTTTTCCCCGCCCCGATTTCGGGGAAAATTACCGGATTTTCCAACCGGGTTTTATAATCGAATTCTTGGCATTTGACAAGAATTTTGAAAAAGAGAAGGCAAGATTTATGGCCATCAAACGGGGCGCCGCCCTGGAACTGGACATTACCCGCGTCGCGTTCGGCGGCCGGGGCATTGCGAAGCCGGAGGGATTCACCATTTTCGTGGACGGAACGGTGCCCGGCGATCGGGTCCTGGCGCGGATCATCCGAAAAAAGAAAAATTACGCCGAAGCTCGCGCCCTGGAGATCCTGTCCCCGTCCGAGCTTCGAATCCCGGCCCCATGCCGATACAGCGACCATTGCGGCGGCTGCAAGTGGCAGTTCCTGCCCTACGAAGTCCAACTTGGCCTTAAACGAGAACACGTGGCCGAGTCTCTCAAACACATCGGCCTGCTGGAGGCGGCGCCGGTTCGCCCGGTGATTCCCTCGGAAAAGGTGTTCGGCTACCGGAACAAAATGGAATTTTCCTGTTCCGACCGCCGCTGGCTGATGCCCCACGAACTGGGCAGGGAAGACATTCCGGCGGATTTCGGCATCGGCCTTCACGTTCCCGGCGCCTTTTTCAAGGTCTTGGACATCGAGGAATGCCTCATCCAGCCCGCCCGGGGCAACGACCTCCTGGCCGAAACCCGGGCCCACATTCGGAACTCGGACTTGCCGGTCTACGGACTCAAAAGCCACGAGGGATTCTGGCGGTTTTTGATGGTTCGCCATTCCGAAGCCGAGGACCAGTGGATGGTCAATCTGATCACGGCCTGGGAGGATCGGGAGGCGGTGTTGCCCCTGGCGGAACGGATTCGGGAAAAATACCCCGAAGTGGTGTCGGTGGTGAACAACGTCACCGCCCGGAAGGCCGGAATCGCCGTGGGGGAATACGAAGTGCACCTTGCCGGGGCGCCGGTCATCCAGGACCGGATCGGGAAGTACCGGTTCGAAATTTCGGCCAATTCCTTTTTTCAGACCAACACCCGGGGGGCGGAAACGCTCTACGGCGTGGTGCGGGATTTCGCGGGCCTCGCCGGGACGGAAACGGTCTTGGACCTATACTGCGGCACGGGGACCATCGGCATTTTTCTCTCGGAAGCGGCCCGGGAGGTGATCGGCGTTGAGATGGCGGAGAGTTCCGTGGCCGACGCCCGGCGGAACGCGGAATTCAACGGCGTCGCCAACTGCCGGTTCCTGGCCGGCGACATCAAGGAAGTGCTGCCGGCGATCGAGGCGCGCCCGGACGTGGTCATCCTCGACCCGCCCCGGGCCGGGCTCCACAAGGACGTGGTCCCGCAGGTGCTGGACCTCGCGCCCCGACGGATCGTCTACGTCTCCTGCAACCCGACCACCCTGGCCCGGGATGTGTCGCTGATGGCCGAGGCCTACGAAATGGCGGAAGTTCAGCCGGTGGACCTGTTTCCCCACACCTATCACATCGAATCGGTGGCGCGGCTGGAGCGGCGGCAATCGAGCCAAAGGCGGTTCTGGCGGACCATCCAAAAGGGATCGAACAAATGACCATCGAAATGAAGCCCATCGGCGTGGTCCGGACGGCGGAACAACAAATCCCCCGGCATTGGACCGTTTCCTCGGCGGAAGGGGTCTTGGACATCGATCCGGTGTTCGAGCCGGGGTTGACGGATATCCAAGAGGGGCAGCGGATCGTGGTGCTCTTCCATTTTCACCAGAGCCCCGCGTTCACGCCGGAATACCTGCGGCGCACCCCGCCCCACCGAAGCGAGGAAAAGGGGGTGTTCAGCATCTGTTCCCCGGTCCGCCCCAACCCCATCGGGCTGTCGGTGCTGGAGGTCCTCTCCCGCCAGGGCGGCCAGATTCAGGTGCGGGGAATCGACATGATCCACGGCACGCCGATTCTGGACATCAAGCCGTGGATTACGGGGGAGACGGATTGTCCGAGTGGGGAGCAGAAAGGGTGAACGCCAGAGAGCCGGCGCCGCCGGGGAATGAATCCCGGGCCATATCCGAAAAAACCCTGCCGAAGAAGGCTCCCAAGGGCTTTGAATTTATAGGGATTGAACGCCCATAGAGACGCTTTCCGCAATTATCTCTGCCTCGCCCGGGAGCGACGAGCACAACTTGTCGCTCCCGGGGGCGGGGAAGACCGGAGCCGCAGGAATGGTTCGTCTTCCCCTTTTTCTTTCCGGCAACCTCGGCCATCCGCCCTTCCAATTCATTTGAAGGGAATGCTCCCGCATTTCCCGCGAACCCGCGCCGCCCATCTCCTCCCTCTTTCCGGCTCGATTTCGGTTCATTTGAAAACTCATCGAAAACTCATCGAAACCGAATACACGCCAAACAATTAAAAAATAGATTCATGGCGGTTTTCAAGCAATCCGCAACGGGCAAAGAATGTTCATTTGAACGTTCCATTCCAACCCCTCGCCTCATCCAACGCCATGAACCGTACCGAACGCCAGGCCCAGATCGCCGAGATCATCCGCCGGGAGGATTCCGTCAAAGTGGAGGAACTTGCGCAACGGTTTCTGGTCACCACCCAGACCATCCGTCGGGACATCAACCGGCTCTGCGACCAGGGCGTCGCCCAGCGCCGGCACGGCGGGGCTCGGCGAATCGGCGGTTCCGGAAACGTGGCCTACGCCTGCCGGCAAATCCTCAACGCCGAGGCCAAACTGCGGATCGCGGCCGAAGTGGCCCGCCACGTCCCGGACGGCGCGTCCCTCTCCTTCAGCATCGGCACCACGCCCGAAATCGTATCCCGATCCCTCCTGTCCCACCAGGGGCTTCGCATTTTCACCAACAATCTCAACATCGCCATGTTGGTCTGCGGAAATCCGACCTTCCAGGTCACCGTGGCCGGCGGACGGCTGCGCAACGGCGACCGGGACGTTTTGGGCGCCGGGGTGGAGGCGCTCTTCGGCGCCTACAAGGTGGACATCGGCGTTTACGGCGTCGCCGGGGTGGACGAGGACGGCACTCTTTTGGACTTTTGCGAGGAAGAAGTCCGGGCACGGCAAATCATCCGAGCCAACAGCCGGGCCTCTTTTCTGGTGCTGGACCAGACCAAGTTTGGCCGCGCCGCCCATGTCCGCGGCGGCCACATTGGCGAGGCGGACAAAATTTTCTGCGACCGGACGCCCCCCGACAACATCCTGGACCAGATTCGCCGATCCCACGCCGAACTGATTCTTTGCCCCGGAGAAGCCGCCCCATGAGCCGCATCGAAGTTCGGAAGCTGTCCAAACAGTGGGGAAGCGTCCAGGCCGTGGACCGGGTCTCCTTTCGCGTGGCCGAAGGCGCGCTCACGATTTTGCTGGGACCCTCGGGCTGCGGCAAGTCCACCATCCTGCGCCTCATCGCGGGGTTGGAGGACGTTTCCGCCGGCGAGATCGAAATCGGCGGCATAAACGTGGTCGGTCTAGACCCGGCGCGGCGGGGCGTCTCCATGGTGTTTCAATCCTACGCCCTCTTTCCCCATCTCAACGTGCGGGAAAACATTCTGTTCGGTCTGAAGGTGCGGAAAGTTTCGGCCGGGGAGCGGAAAGCCCGCCTTGCGGAAGCGGCCCGCATGGTGGGGCTGGCGGAGTTGCTGGAACGGAAACCGGCCCAATTGTCCGGCGGGCAGCGGCAACGGGTGGCCCTGGCCCGCTCCATCGTCTCCCGAAGACCGGTTTGCCTGATGGACGAGCCGCTGTCCAACCTGGACGCCAAGCTGCGGGCGGAAATGCGGGATGAAATCCGCACACTTCAGCGGAAACTGGGCCTCACCATGATCTACGTGACCCACGATCAGGTGGAGGCCATGACCATGGCGGATCAGGTGGTTCTTTTGAAAGACGGACGAATCGAACAATCCGGCCCGCCCCGGGAGCTGTACGAACGGCCGGCCACCATCTTCGCCGCACGGTTTATGGGGTCCCCGCCCATGAACCTGCTGCCCGCGGATCTTCTTCGGGAGCGGGCGGACGCGGACGGCTGGAAGATTCTTTCGGAAAGCGCCGCCGGCCGGGAAGGCTGGCGCCTCGGGGTGAGGCCGGAACATATCCGCTTCGGCGAAGAGGGACTATCGGCCCGGGTGGTTTCCGCCGATTATCTCGGCGCGGAAACCATGGTCCGCCTGGAATGCGACGGGACGCCGGTTTTCGCCAAAACGGACAACGGCCACCGGTTTCAACCGGGAGAAACGAATCGAATTTGCTGGTCTTCAACTGCGGTCCACTGGTTCGACGCGAACGGTTTGCGCCGGGACGAGGCGGCGCCGCTTGCTCGATAATCCCCATCCCCATCAGGAATTTGAAAAGGAGGAAATTATGCGGAAAGGAATGCGCGCGTTGATGATCGCCTGGGCGACGGCGGCCTGCCTGGCCATGGCCGGAACGGCGGGGGCCGTCACCGAACTGACCATGTACTACCCGGTGGCCGTGGGCGGTCCGCTGACCCAGATCGTGGACGGCATGGTGGCCGATTTCATGGAAGAGAACCCGGACGTCAAGGTAAACGCCATTTACGCGGGCAACTACAACGACGCTCGGATCAAGGCGCTGGCGGCCCTGAAAAGCGGTCGGCCGGCCCAGCTTTCGGTGATGTTTTCCATCGACATTTACGAGCTGATCGAACAGGACGCCATCGTGGCCTTCGACGACATCGTCGCGACCGACGAGGAAAAGGCGTGGCTGGACTCCTTCTATCCGGCGCTGATGGAAAACGGCCGCACCGCCGGCAAGACCTGGGGCATTCCGTTCCAGCGCTCCACCATCGTCATGTACTACAACAAGGACGCGTTCCGCGAGGCCGGACTCGATCCAGAAACGCCGCCCGCCACCTGGGACGAAATGGCGTCCATGGGCAAAAAACTCACCAAGGCGGACGGCTCCCAGTGGGGCGCGATGATTCCGTCCACCGGCTATCCCTACTGGATGTTCGGCGCCCTGACCATGCAGAACGACCAGGTGCTGATGAACGGCGACGGCAACCGAACCTATTTCGACGACCCGGCGGTGGTGGAAGCCCTTCGATTCTGGCGGGAATTGGGCGAAACCCACAAGGTCATGCCCACGGGAACCATCGAATGGGGCACCTTGCGTCAAAACTTTCTGGAAGGCAAAACCGCCATCATGTGGCATTCCACCGGCAACCTGACGGCGGTGAAGGACAACGCCGATTTCGACTTCGGCGTGGCCATGCTGCCCGCCAAGGAGCGCCGGGGCACCCCGACGGGCGGCGGCAACTTCTACATTTTCAAGAAAACCACCCCGGAAGAGCGCACGGCGGCCATGCGGCTGATCAAATTCATGACCAGCCCGGAACAGTCTGCGGAATGGTCCATGAAAACCGGATACATGGGGGTCGGCCCGGCGGCCTATGAAACCCCCGCGCTTCGGGAATACGTCAAGAAATTCCCCTACGCCGCCGTGGCGCGGGATCAGCTGGAATACGCCACCGCGGAGCTGTCCACCTACCAGACCGGACGGGTCCGCAAGGCCCTGGACGACGCCATCCAGGCGGCCCTGACCGGGGCCAAGACGCCGGAGGCGGCGCTCAAGGAAGCCCAGACCGCGGCGGACAATCTGCTGAAGCCCTATCGGTAGAATCGGCGCGGCCCGGCGGTGTCCGCCGGGCCGTTTTTTCACGAGTCCGGGGCGATTCGCCCGGAACCACGACGGGGATTCCAACCAATCGGCGCGCGGAATGGTCGGGGGTGGCCGAAAATCATGCGATCCGTTTCCAAACGAAGCCTTTACGGCTGGCTGCTGCTGACGCCGGCGGCCATTCTGCTCGTCGCCTTCACCCATTATCCGACGGCGGCGACCGTTTTCTCCAGCCTCTTTTCCAAGGGATCGGCGATCCGTCCCTCCCGGTTCATCGGCTTCGGCAATTACGAGCGAATGTTGGACGATCCGATTTTCTGGAAGGTGCTGGCCAACAACCTCTGGTTCGCGGCCGGCACCATCCCCGCCTCCATCGCCCTGGCCATCGTCATGGCGCTCTTGGTGAATCGTTCCCTGCCGGGCCGGTCCCTGGTGCGCATGGCCTATTTCACGCCGACCATCCTGCCCATGATCGCCGTGGCGAACATCTGGCTGTTCTTCTACACGCCGGACATCGGGCTCATCGATCAAATCGCCGCTTGGTTTGGGCTGCCGGGCCACAACTGGCTGGGCGACCCCGCCACGGTGCTGCCGGCCATCATGGCGATGACCGTCTGGAAGGAGGCCGGTTTTTTCATGATCTTCTATCTGGCCGCGCTCCAGAACATTCCGCCGGAGCTGGACGAAGCCGCCCGATTGGAAGGTTCCACGCGGTGGTATTATTTCCGGCGGGTGCTGTTTCCGCTGCTCATGCCCACCACCCTCTTCGTGTTGATCAACGCGGTGCTCAATTCCTTCAAACTGGTGGATCACCTGTTCGTGCTGACCAAGGGCGGCCCCGACAACGCCAGCAACCTGCTGCTCTACTACATCTTCGAAACCGCCTTTTCCTATTTCGACGCCAATTTTGCGGCGGCCCTGACCGTCGCCCTGCTCCTCGTGCTGGCGATTCTGGCGCTGTTGCAGTTTTTTTCGTTGGACAAACGGGTGCATTACCGATGAGGTCCGCCGGCGGCATTTTGCAAACATACCTGGAAACCATCGCCGCGTGGCTGCTGGCCGCCCTCTGGATCGCGCCCCTCGCCTACGCCTTTTGGGCCGCCTTTCATCCCGGCGAATACGCCGTCAATTTCGACCCGACCGCGCCGCTGACGCTGGAGAATTTCCGAGAAGCCCTCTCCCGGGCGCCCTTCCCCCGCTACGCCCTCAACACCTTTGTCCTGGTCACTACGATTCTGGCGGCGCAACTGGTTCTTTGCACCTTGGCCGCCTACGCCTTCGCCCGCTACGCGTTTCGCGGCCGCCAAATCGCCTTTTCCCTGGTGCTGGTTCAGCTCATGATCACCCCGGAAATCCTGATCGTGAAAAACTACGCCACCTTGTCCAGTCTCAGGCTGGTGGATACCATTCTGGGCATCGGGCTTCCCTACATGGCCAGCGCGTTCGGCATTTTCCTGTTGCGGCAGGCGTTCAAGTCGACGCCCAAGGAACTGGAAGAGGCGGCCCGCCTGGAGGGCTGCGGCGTCTTCGGCGTGCTCTGGAAGGTGTACATGCCCGCGGCCCGTCCCACCTATCTGGCCTACGGTCTGGTTTCCATCAGCCACCATTGGAACAATTTCCTTTGGCCCCTGGTCGTCACCAACTCCGTGGAAACGCGGCCGCTCACCGTCGGTCTGGGCATTTTCGGCGCCCCGGAGTCGGGGGTGGATTGGTCCGTCATTTCGGCCGCCACCCTGCTCTCGGTCGCGCCCCTTCTCATTGCCTTTCTGCTGTTCCAACGCCAGTTCGTGCAGTCGTTCATGTACGCGGGGATCAAATAGGTTCGGCCGGAGGCGTCCATTCCCGAAAGCAAAACGGGCGGCCCCAATGGGACCGCCCGTTTCTTTTGTCCGCAATGCGAGGATTTTACCGGGAGGCGCTTTCGATAAAGCAGGCCCCGCCGCCCCCGCCGTCCACCCGGTCGGCCCGGGACGGCCCGTCGTAGGCTTCCAGTTCGCCCATGGGCCTGGGCGGCGGGCCGGCGGATTGCGCGGTGGCGGCGCGCGGTCCGATTTGGTCCGCCGCGAACCGACGGAAATCCCGAAGCGTCCGGACCATCATCGTCTCCTCCGCGTTCAGGTCATCCTGCGCCGCCTTCGGAAACACCAGACAGATATTGTCCCGCTTGGCCGCCACCCAGTAGCCCTCCCCGCCCAAAACCACCGCCTCCGGCTCGCCCGGCAACATGGAAACGTAGGTGTCCTCCACGAACCGCCACAGTTCCAGCTCGATGTACGGGTTGTCCGCAGGCAGTTCCGATAGCGGAACCGGACCGAAGCTCCGACGGAATTCATTGGGATCGTCGGTGGGCTCGAAGGCCACGAGTTCCACGTCCTCCCATCGGTAGTCGGCGTCGTTGGGGGAAGCGATCTGGTTCCAGCCGGTTTGGGTGGTTTCGCTGAAAAACAGGTTGACGTTCACGTCGGCCTCGCGACTGACCGGCACGCCGGAAAACTCGGGCGTCAAGCCCTCCCGGGCCAGAAACCAGTACGCCCTTCCGGGGAAGACCGGCAGTTCATCGGAAAATTCCACGTAGTCCCCCAGCTCAGGATCCCAGCCGCCGATCCGGAAAAAGCGGGGATCGTAATCCCCCACGAAATCCGAGAGAAGCGCCACGATGTCCGGCGGGACGGACCAGGCGTTGAAGGTCCGCATCCGGTAGTCGGCCAGCAATGAACCCGGCTCGATCTCCGGCCCGTACAGGTTTTCCGGCGTCCCGATGGTAAAAGTGCGGAGATCGGTCCAGACCGTTTCGTCCGTTCCCGGGTCGCGGTAGCCAAACCGCCAGACGTATTGGAGGCCGGGAACAAGTCCGTCGGGACGGTATTCCACGTCGCCGCCGAAGGTGGTTCGTCGGTAATCCCGGAATTCGCACCGCTTGTCGGCGGATCGGAACCACCAGCGAGTTTCGATGGCATCGCCCTCTCCGCTTTCCCAGGGAATGGTTCCGGCCAGAACGATATCCGGATCGTCCAGGAACGCCCCATCCGCCGGGGCGAGGGTTCGGGGCGCGCCCGGGACGGATGGCGTCGGAGGGCTTCGCGCCTCGATGACGCGGGAGACCGAAGCGGTTCCGTCCGGGCCGGTCACGGTCAGGGTCGCCGTATAGGTTCCGGCGGACTCGTACACGAACACGGGAGCGGTTTCGTCGAAAACGTCCGGAACTCCGTCGCCGGTGAAATCCCAGGCCCGGCCGTCGATGCCGCCGGCGGCGAAGGACTTGTCCACGAAGGAGACTTCGAGGGGGACGAAGCCCGAGGTCGGCTGGGCCTCGAAATCGGCGACGACGACCCCCGGCTCGACGGCGCAGTCGATGACGACGGTCTGTACGACGGTTCGCGTCTCCCCGTTCCCGAGCAAGGCCGCAAGAGCGACCGGATAGGCGCCGTCCTCGGCGTATTCATGGGTGGGATCGGCCTGGTCCGATCCGGACCCATCCCCGAAACTCCAGGATTGGGAAAGGATCGTCTCGCGGGACGCGGCTTGGAAGCGCACCCGCCGGCAATCCGGGAACGGTTCGATTTCGAAGGTGAAATCGGTTTCGTCCGAACAATCCGCCACCTCGAGGATCCGGGGTTCGCTGTCGTATTCCCAGCCGTCCATCCCGATGACCCGGAGCTTGATTTCGTAGGTTCCCGGTTCGTCGAAGGTCAGTTCCAAGGGGCTCGCGTCGCCGCGGTTCTCCCCGTCCACCAGCCAGAGACGGCGCGAAATTTCGCCCTGGCTCATGTCCGTCAGGGTCACCGCCAAGGGTGCGCAACCTTCGTCTCCGGGGCTCGACGAGAAGGCCGGGCTCGGCGCGTCCTTTTCGACGACCCGGACGTGGCCCGTCCGGGTGCGGACGCTCGATCCCCCGGAACCGGTCGTCGCCAGACGAACGGAGTAGGTTCCGGGATTCTCGAAAAGCACCCGGGGATTGCGTTGGAATCCGTCGAAAACAACCGCGCCGGTTTCGTCGTCGGTGACGCTCCAAGCCCACCGAAACAGGCCGTCGCCCGTGGAACGATCCCGGAATTCCAGTTCGGTCCCGGGAACGATTTCGACGGTCTCCGCGCCCTCGAAACCCGCCGTTTCGAAATTCGCGACGGGCGGAAGCGGGGGGGGCGGAGGAGGTGGCGGCGGACTCAAATCGGCAAACGCCGCGATCACCTGGCGATCCGTTTCCTCCATCGCGAGAAAGGCTTCGGCGCCGCTGGCTTGGTCCACGCCCTGCCAGCCGGAAAAATCGAAACCGGCCGCGGGAGCGGCGGCAAGGGAAACGCTTGCCCCGGCGGGAACGGAAACGGCGCATTCCTCCGGACAGGAGAAGGAAGTGGTTTCGGTGACGGGTTCCTCGGTTTCGGGGTCGAAGATCGAAAGGAAATACTCCCCGCTCACCGCGCCCGCGCCCGGCGGCTGGATGGCGATGTTCAGGGTCGGTCCCGTTTCGGAAACGAAAACGGCCGCGATGGACACGTCCTCTCCCAGCGAGACGAAGGCCTGATCGCCGGATTCGCTCACCAGCCCGGCGACTTCCGTCGGATACTCCCACCGGACGAACGCATACCCGGACGCCGGGACCGCCGTCAGGGAAACGCTGGTTCCGGCGAGCAGGGTTTGTTCGCAGGTTTCCGGGCAGGCGAATTCGGTCCCGCCTCCCTCTCCGTTGGCGGCAAAGGCTTCGATGAAGCCTCCTCCGGACGGTGTCACGGAAAGCGAAAGATCGGAAAACGGCGGCGCCGCGTCGTCGATGAATATCTCCGCCTCGGCGGGTTCGCCGATTTCGTAGCCGACGCCCTCGGCCAGGAGAATTCGCAGATTCTGGAGACCGTCCTCCACGGCGTTGTCGGTGGCGAGGATTGGGAATTCGAACGCGTTCTCTCCCTGCGGAATCGTCACGGAGGCCGGCGCGTCGTAGCGGCTCGCGTCCGCGTCGCCGCCGTAGGACAGGTTCACGACGACAGCGGTTTCGGCCGGCGGGTCCAGGACGACCGTCAGTCTGGTGGTGGATTCTTCGAGCAATTCGTCGATGGTGGACGGGCCGGTCAGGGAGAGGGATGCCACCGTCGGTTCGGAACCTTCGGAACGAATCGTCAGCAAAACCGTGCCGGGCGAATCCATCGGCCCGTACTCGACCGGGTCGAAGAAAAAGCCGGTCGGGGGGCTCGCCGAAACATCGCCGAATACGCCGCTTCGGGTTTCGTAGGCCAGGACGGGAAACATCTGGCCGTCCGCGAAGTCTCCATCCAAGGCAACGGCCACGAGTTCTTCATCCAGAACCAGCTCGCCGCCGAAATCCAATTCCACGTCCCGGAACACCGTCAGGCTGTCGAACGCCGGCATACCGCCGGGTGCGGCGATTTCGGCTTGAAAAACCCCGTTGTTGACGAAATCGCCGATGATCTCAAGGGCTCCGATGGCGCCGTCGCCGCCCGGGGAAACCGTTCCGTTGTTCACCAGTCGCGTGTTGGGCGCTCCGGGAATCGGAAAGAATGGCGCGAACAGAATCAGTCCGTTTCCCTCGATCGTCCCGCCGCTCGCGTTTTCGAAGGAGGCGGTTCCGGTGCTGGATTGATCCTGGACCGTCAATGTCACGCCGCCTTCCAGGACGAAGCGGTTCTCGTTTTGAAAATCGCAATCGCCCAACAAGGGGAAACCTCCTGCCGATATGCGGATTTCCCCGCTGTTCTCCCACACGAATCCCACGCCTTCGGACATGGACTTTACTTCGCCGCCGTTCCAGTAGAATTGGCCGGCGGAAAGGATCTGGCCGGAATCCGTCAACATCACGACCCCGCCGTTCAAATCGAAAAGGCCGCCCGATTCCAGATTCAGATCGCCGAAAATTTCGATGCTCGCCGGGCTTGTCACGGTAATCGATCCATCGGCCTGCACGATCAGATCGCCGATGGATACGGTCCCGTCGGCGAGCAGGGGATAAAACGAGGATCCCCCGGAAATCACGGCGGTATCCGCCGAGGTCGGAACGATCCCGTCCACCCAGTTGTTCGAATCGTTCCATTCGGCGCTTGTCGCGGTCGAACTCCATGTGACGATATCGGCCAACGCCGGCGAGATCATCAGGAAAACGCAAAACGCCGCCGGCAGAAGCGATCGGCCGGCGATGCGCGAAATTTTTTTCATGGCGAAATCTCCCCCGCTCGTTTTATCGCGGCGCGCCCGGAAAACCGGGAAGCGTCTCCAGCGAATCCGTTCGTTGGACTTGTTCGAGGATTTCCTCGGCCCGACCTTCCGCGACTTCCGTCGTCTCGTCCGCCGATTCCCCGGCGCCGCCAGGCAAAAAAGCGTCCGGAACCATCGTCTCCTCGGCCACCTCGGGCGCGCCAACCGCCAGGTCGGACAGATCGCTTTCGGCCACGCGGATTTCCGGCTCCTCCGGCCGATCCGTCATCGGGCCGCCGGCGTCCTCGATGAAAAATTCTTCCTTGATCCCCTCGATTTGTTGCATGTCCAGAAGACCCACCAGCTCCGGAAAACTTCCCTGGGGAACCATCGCCTGCTCAAAGTCCCGCAGCCGAACCGGGGTAACGTCGCATTCGTCCAGCCGTTGGCCCTCTTCCACTCTTGGACAGGGCGCCACCAGCCCGATCAAGTCGATTTGGGTGTCCTCGAAGGCCGTGACGGTGGTCAAATCCTCGCCGACCTCCACCGCGAAATCGGACCCCCGGACCCCCACGATGGCGGTTTTGGTTTTCACCTTGAAATCGGAGGAAACCAGCCCGTCGATTTTCCGAACGAAAAACCGGGCCTTTCCCAAGATCAAGTCGATGAAAGAATTCCGAGTTTTGAGCCGATCCGGATTGTAGACGCTTCGCCTGATCGTCATGCGGGTATTCGTGGCAAGAACGAGGCGGCTGCCGTCGTTCAATTCCACGTTCACCTTCCCGTCTTCCCCGGTGAACAGGGTGTCGCCCTGAAAAACCGGATCGCCCGGCGAAAGGGGGTAGCCGATCCCGGCGTCTTCGGCGTGGACCACCACCGCCGATCCCTGGAGCAGCGAAACCTCTCCCACCGACGCGCCGATTCCCGGGGAAAACGAATCCGCGATCACCATCTTTTCCGGAATGCCGCCCTGGGCGGCGGCCGTCCCCGCCCAAAGCAGCCAGAGAACCCCGCGCAGCAGCCGGGAACGCCAACGGAAACTCGAAAAGAATTCGTATCGTTTCGCCATGGGGAGTTCCCTCCTAATAGGTTGCCGTCACCGAAAGGGTGAACTGGTTTCGGGTGTATTCGAAATCGTTGATGTTGGAGTCGTTCCGGATGTGGCGGTATTCGGCAAGCAGTCCGAGCCATTCAAAGGCCGCCGTCCGGCCAAGACTCAGCCCAAGGGCGTACCGGTCGTCTTCCCGTTCCACCCCGTAAAGGGGATTCGGAGCGTCGTAATTCCGCGCACGATACTCTCCGGAAACGCCGGCTTCCAGTTTCCAGGGCAATTGCACCTTGCTTCCCAGGCGAATGCGCCATTGGCCGTATTCCTCGTCCGGAGCTTCGGCGTTCCGCGCCTCGTATTCCAGCCGCCCGAACACGCCCCCGGCGCCCTGCAAAAAGGCGTGGTAGGCTTCGCCAAAGAGGGCGTGGTCCTCGCCGTCCCGGTCCTCGTCCTCGAAATAACGGTTGTCCTTGAAGCGGTAGGAAAAGCGGGTCAGCAACCGGCGGTGGGGCCGCCACAATAAATCGGGACCGAAACCGTGCCGTCGCAGATAGCTTTGATCGTTGGCCCAAAAATAGCGGGGGGAATAGACCAGGCGGGCCGTGAAGGGGGCGAAGCGATAGGCCGCGTAGAGGTCCCCGAAGCTGGCGTTGAGGTCGTATTCGTCCAGGTCGTCGTAATCCATCCAGTAATGCCGGTAACCGATTCCAAAACTCCAGGGGTCCAGCCGCCGGAACTCGTACCGGCCGGAGAAGAAAGCGTGGGTGGCCCAGTCGGATTCCTCCGCAAAAAGATCGCCGTCGTCGGGGTCCAGAACCACGTTGTCGTCGTACCGGCGGCCCAGTTTGAGATAGAGGTTCCAGGGCTTTCGTTCGGTTTCGCCGCCTTCCCGGATCGTCTCGGCCCACTCCCGGGCCAGCTGGGCGAACTCCCCGGCATCGGGATCGTCGATCACGGCTTGGAACAGCGAAAGCGCCCGGCGGGACTGGCCGTCTTTTTGATAGGCCACGGCGGCGTAATAGCGGCCGCGCACCCGGGCCTCCGGGCTTTTTTCCCCCGCCGCCAGGAAATGCTCCGCCGACTCCTCGTATTGCCCCATCTGGAACCGCGTGACGCCGGCGTAGTAACGGGCCAGCACGTCGTCCGGAGATTCGGCCGCGGCCCGCTCGAAAAGGGCGGCCGCCCGGGAACTGTCGCCTTGCCGGAAATAAAGCATGGCCGTGTCGTATTTCAGCCCGGCGATATCCGAATTGATGGCCATGGCCTGTTCAAGATGTTCTGCGGCTTCGTCGTACCGCTTCCGAGCCAGAAGCGTCCGGCCCAGATAGTGGTGGAAGGCGGGATTCTCCGGCTGGAACTCCAGGGCCACCCGGAAATGATCAACCGCTTCGGCGTAGTCGCCGTCCTCGTAGGCGAACACGCCAAAATCGTAATAGGCCCGGCCTTTATCGGCCCGCCCGTTCTCTTGGGCGTGGGCGAACCCGCCAGTCGCCAATGCCGCCGCCAGTACCAACAACCATGCCGCCGCCTTTTTCATGAAAAAGTCCCCCGCGGTTCGCCGCTTTCGATGGATTCGCCAAACAAAAACCCCCTGAATTCTGGGCGGAACACAGGGGGATGGGATGTCGTCGCTTCTCCGGACAACGCTCGTTTTTATTGGTTTTCGCGGAATTTCTCAGCGACGCGATTTATATCATAAAACGGGATTCATTCCCAAACGTTTTTTGGGCAACGCCCCTTTATCGAGAAGAAATGACGGTTTTCAAAGCGGCAAAGCCGGATTCGAAGAGGCAAAATGGACAAAAAGACCCATAAACAAGGTTTTTGGTCTTCGCCGCAATTCGGCGATTTTTTCTTACTGGCGAATTCAAAGGACGGGTTTTCCGGGCCAAGCCCCAGGGTCCGCTCCAGCTTCAAGGCCGTTTCGGGCGTGATGGGCGACTTGGCCTTGATGATCTCGTTGATGGTCTTTTTGGCAAGACCCGTTCTGTCCGCAAGCTCGGCCTCGTCATACCGAGGTCTTCGAGGTACTCTTCAAGAACCTCGCCGGGCGTCGCCAAATAGTCAGGGACGAATCTGTTCTTTTGCATGCTACGCATGGGTATCCTTCACCCCCGGGATTTTGATGGCGGTCACCTGGGACCAATCCAGCCCGCCATCCTCAAGTCGGGGGACCGGATCATGCTCGGGAGTGAAAATGAGGCGGGAGAGCGGGACGCTGAGGTTGCCGGCCCTCTTCCGGATCTCGTCATTGCCGACCACCCGGGCAAAGCCGTCCTCGTCACCGA
This sequence comes from Desulfococcaceae bacterium, assembly GCA_046541515.1. Taxonomy (GTDB): domain Bacteria; phylum Desulfobacterota; class Desulfobacteria; order Desulfobacterales; family Desulfococcaceae; genus CAYFVR01. Next base: position 641 of record JBKHDD010000022.1, on the reverse strand, counting down.
AAGCCTGGTAGGCGGCGACAATGCGCTGGATGTGGTCGTCAGTGAGGAAGCTCTGCGCCCGCTCGCGGGTCACCTCGTTCACCGCGTTGATGAAGAGCACCTTGTTTCTGCGCTCCTTGGGCTTGTTCATCCGGCAGATGACGACGCAGGCTTCCATGGGCGAGTTGTAAAAAAGGTTGGGACCGAGGCCCGGCACCCACTCCACCACGTCGTGGGCGATTTTTTCGGATTTAAAAAACCCCCATAAACCGCCTCCTACGGAATGGGGGGATCGCTTTGCAACTATCGGTATCGGAACAATATTCTATCAGCGGGCACGCTTCCCAGAGGGAATGGGAGCGTTTGAAAAAATTCCTTGAAATTGGCGCGGTTTCCAGGGGGCGCGGAATCACCGCAATCTCGAATCTGGCCTTCCCATTCATTCGTTTTGCGCAAATGGAAAGCAATCCCTTCCAGGGAACTTTCAGGCACGGGAATCTATCACAAAAACGCCATATTCTAAAGTCTGCTTAACCCTTTCATTTTTCAATAGATTCTTTCCAGTTTGGTTAAATTCTTTAACGTCCTAAAATCGTATCGACTCCGACGCCCCAACGTTTCGCCTTGACGGCTTCCAATTCCTGTCCACCTTATCCCTTTGG
>JBKHDD010000021.1:0-45549 GCA_046541515.1 Desulfococcaceae bacterium | reverse complement strand
CGCCCGCCGCGTCCAATGGTCCATCCCCCCGTTCCGGAAAGCCGCTGGCCTGGCCGCGACCTTCGGGCGGGGGGGGGATGATCGGCCATTGCACGGTCCGCCGGATGCCGCCGCGATCCAAGGGGGACGGTTGCTGGCTGACCGCCCGAACCTTGAAGAAAACCCCCCGTCATTTGACCGCCGAAATCTGGTGGTGGCTCCCCCCGGTGATTTGGCCCATGGACGCTTCCGGCTGGCGCGAAACGGTGCGGGCGGCGTTGGAAAAGGGCGGCCGACGATTCATGTTGGGGGCGCTTTGGCAAACCGCCCTGTTTCCGGACGACGGTTCCGAATGGTGGGCCGGTCCCTTTTGCAATCTGAGCAATCCGTTCGCCCTTCAAATGGCTTCGGAAATGGGCTTTTCCGGGGCCGTGGCGAGTCCCGAACTGGGAAAATCCGACCTGTCCGACCTGCCGACCCGAAGCCCCCTGCCGCTGGGCGTGGTGGTGGGCGGATATTGGCCGCTTTGCGTTTCCCGCGTCGCCCCGGAGGGATTGGCGGCGGACAACCCCTTTTTCAGCCCCCGGGACGAGGGCGCCTGGGGGACATGGCGGGAGGGCGATTTCTGGGTATTTCCCAACTGGCCCCTGGACCTTTCCGCCCAACGGGAGGCGCTGGAGGCGGCCGGCTATCGCCTGTTCGTTTGGCTGGACGAACCGGTCCCGAAAGGGGTTCCCGTTAAAAAACGCCCAGGTTTGTGGAACTGGGACCTTGGACTTTCCTGAAGCCGCCCGCGCCTCCCCGCCTTTTGGGTTGAAATCACGCTAAAGAATTTCTACACTGCCCCCGCGCCGGAGCATTTTTCCGATTCCGGAGAATTTCCGGCGTCTCCCGCCCTTGCCCAAACGCCCATTTGACCCGCATCCGGAGAGGGGGAAGCGGAACCCATGATCGTCCACTGCGAAGAATGCCACGCCGCCTTCGAGATCGAAGATCGGCTGATCAAACCGGGCGGCACCAAGCTCCGTTGCGCCCAGTGCAAACACATCTTCACGGCCCACCCCAAAACGCCTCCGCCCGCCGTTCCGCCGCGCCGAAAGACTTCGCGACGGGAATCCGGAAACGGCGGCGCGCCTCCGGATTCCGTTTCCGGCGGCGAGTCGGTTTTCACCGCCGGTTTTGATGAAACAGTCAGTCGGGTCGATTTTTCCGAGGAGGTGTTCGAGCGCATCCCTTCGGAGCGATACGAAGAGCTGGGGACCATTGGCGAAGGCGGCATGGGCGAGGTGAAGCTGGCCAAGGACAACCAGCTGTTGCGACGGGTGGCGGTGAAAAAGCTCAAGAAGGACGCCACCAACCCGGCCACCCTCAGCTTTTTCCTCCGAGAAGCCCAGATCACCGCCCAGCTCGACCATCCCAACATCGTCCCCCTGTACACCGTCAAGCAACCCGAAGGCGCGGATCAGAACGTCTCCTTCGTCATGAAGCTCGTGCGAGGGCAGACCCTTTCCGACATCATCCGGAAGGCGCGGGACGTTTACAAAGAGAATCCCAAGGCGGAACTGCCCCCCGAAGTGAGCCTGGAAACCCGGCTGGGCTATTTTCTCAAGGCCTGCGAAGGGGTTGTCTACGCCCATCGCAAGGAGGTGGTCCATCGCGATCTGAAGCCGGCCAACATCATGGTGGGCGATTTTGGCGAAGTCTACGTGATGGACTGGGGCATCGCCAAGCTGGTCCGCGAAATTCCGGAGACGCTCTTCGGCATTCAGCGGGTGGCGGCCCAGAAATCCGACATGTATGTCGGCGGCGCACAGGTGGGAAACGTGGTGGGCACGCCCGGCTACATCTCCCCGGAACAGGTCCGGGGTCTTCCGGATGTCGGCCCGGCTTCGGATCAGTTTTCCCTCGGCCTGATCCTTTACGAACTGGTCGCGTTGAAGCCCGCCCGTCCCGGCAATCTGGAAAAAAAGCTATCCTGGGCGGAAAACGGCCAATTCAATCAGCTGGTCCACCTGCTTCCGGAACGGAAGATCCCCGCGGAGCTGCGAGCCATCCTTCGCAAGGCCACCGCCTACGAAATTTCGGAGCGGTATGGCTCGGTGGCGGAACTGGCCGAAGACGTGCGTCGGTTTCTTCGGGGGGACGAGGTCGCGGTGCTCCCCGACAACCTCTTTCGCAAAACCTGGCGATGGATGAACCAGCACCGCCAGCTGGCGGCCATTCTCATTCTTTCTTTTCTGCTGATTTCCTCGGTGATGACCATCGGCACCCTGGTTCGGGAAAAGGCGGCCATGCGGGCGGCCCGGATCCGGGAAAAAAAGTTGACCCACCTCCTGACCAAGGTGACGACGCAGGCCCATTCCATCGACAGCCGCTTTCTTCGGCTGGAAGACCTGCTGATGAATCTGGCCAACAACGCCGCCTATCTGATCGGTCAGGCCCCGCCCAACAACGAGCGCTTTTACTGGCAGTCGGAATTCCAGACCCCCGGCCAGGGGCCGCCCGACTTGGCTCTCGCGCCGCTTTATGATCGGGAGGTCAGCATCGATTACCCGGTGGTGGCGCTGGCGCCCGGCGTTGAACGGGAGGCGGTGCGCCCGTTAATGCAACGGCTGGCCCCGCTGCGGTATCATTTCAAGAAGGTCATGCTGGACAGCCGGAACAGTTTCGCTCCCCTCCAGGAGGAAGAAGTCCGCCGCCTCATGACCATTCATGGCCTTCCCATTAGCTGGGCCTTCATCGGCCTGGAGGCGGGGGTGATGTATTCCTATCCCGGCAAGGGGACCTACAGCCCGGAGTACGACCCTCGACTCCGGCCCTGGTACAAGTTGGGCGCCCGCAAAAACGCGGTTTACTGGGGGAACCCCTACATCGACATCCAGGGGCTTGGGCGGGTGCTTCCCTGTGCAACGTCCCTTTACGACCCGGACGGCCGTTTCATGGGCGTGGTGGGGATGGACGTCACCTACGACACGATTATCGAGGAAAACCTGACCCGCCGGGGCGCGGTGGGCGTGGTGGAGAGTTTCCTGCTGGACGACAAGGGGCGAATCGTGGTCCGTTCCGGGCAGATGGAGCTGGAGCCGGAGCCGTATACCCTTTCGGATTCGGGGCTGCGGCTGGAGCTGTTTCCGGCGCCGGAGGTGGTCAGTCGCATTCGAAGAAGCGAATCCGGCTTCGTGGAGCTGGAGCGCGAGGCGGAACCCCGGATCATCTTTTTCCACGAGATACCGTCCTTGGATTGGTATTACGCCGAGGAAATCCGGGCCATCACCGTGCTGGGGGACGATTCCTGACCGTTCGAACGAGAGGCGTTTTTCCTCCTTCCCGTCTCGGCGCCGGCCGAGGCCCGCTCTGCCGCTAAGGCTGACCGGGTCTGGAGACCGTTTCCGATCCGATCCGAGATGGATGGATTCTTCCGCCGGCGAAACGGAATCGCCCGCCTCGCGCATCATTCGGGAAAGGGGCGCGCTTGGCTTTCGGAAGGCGTCGAAGGGGGAGAATATAAAAGAGAAAGGGGCGCCGATTTCAATCGGTCGCCCCTTATGTTTTCCCGCGGGAATTTTTTTTATCCGGTTGTCCCCGTTTGGATCGTAACGTCCGATTCTTCCGGCGGCAGAGGCCGGATTTTCAGAACATACCGATTGGATTCCCGGAAAAAGATCTGCTCCACGCCGTATTGTCGATTCGGGGAGAGATCGACGACCGCCCGGACCTTGCGTTCCGGCGTTTTGTGAACCCCCAGACGGACCCGCTTCAGGTATCGCCCCGTCAGCGGAATCACCCGCCCAAGGGTTTCCGCCGGCAGTACGTCTTTGAAGTCGCAAACGATTTTTAAGAGATTGTCCTCTTCCAAGGCGAAAGTGTTTGGAGGATGGAAGCCGTTAAGCTCGAATGCCACCGTTTCCGCATCCGCTTCCTCGTCGGATTCGGCGCGAATATCGGTGAGCATGCCGCCGGCGACCGGACCGAAGAGTTTCTGGTGGGCCCATCCCGTTTCGCCGCGGTCGGTTTCAATGGCGAACCACTCTCCGGATTGTTCGGTAATCGTTACCACTTCTCCTTGGGCGATTCCCGTCGCCACGGGGGATTCCAGGGAGGGGGCGCTCCGAACCCGGCCGGATCGGACCTCCACCACCGCTCGTTTGGCGTCGGCCTCGGGATCCCGGACGGATTCCGTTTCGGCCACAAAGTCGTCCGAGGGAGGCATGGGGGTTTGATCGGGCGACTCCGAAGCGGCTGCGGGCGCCGCCGTGAAAAGCGGCACGAACGCCCATCCCCTCTTGCCGGAATCGTTGGCGATTCGGTACCAGTCCCTCTCCCGCTCGAGAACCTCCACGACCTCGCCCCGACGGAGCGAGAAGGCGATCTCCGATCCGTCGGCGGGCTTTTTCCGAACCTGGGCGGACCTGGAGGCCACCCGCGCCCGATCCGGCAGGCGGGGCGGTTGCGGCGGAGGCGCGGCTTCCGCGAAAGCGGCGTTTTCCTCGGTCGGGGAATCCGAAGACCGGGTCGTTTCTTCCAGAGGGGTTTCCCGAAAAACGTCTTGGCGCACCCATCCCAGCCGGTCGTCCGTCAGCCGTCCGACGTACCACTCTCCTTCGCGCTGAATCAGGGTCAATTCGTCTCCCCGGGCCAGTACGTCGATGATGGGAGCGAGCGGGGAGGGCTGGGTATGCAGATTGGCCACGGGCGCTTGAACCTTCACCCGCGAACCCGGCGATTCCGCGGCGGCGACGTCGGTTGTCATCGACCACGCGGACAGAAAGCCAAGCAACGACGCGCCGAGTCGGAGAGGAATGCGGTTGGTTTTCATGGCGGTTTTCCGAAAAAATATCCCTCCCCCACAAGGGGGTCCCGTTGGCTTGTGGGACGCCCCCGCGGGGGAAGGGGAAAGGTTTCGGCGGCCGGGACTACTCCCGAATCGCTTCAATGGCCACGGTCAGCTCCACGTCGTCGCCCACGCTGCCCATGAGCTTGTCCATCCCGTAGTCGCTGCGCTTGATCTGGAACGTGGTCTGGAATCCGGTCCGATAACCGCCCCAGGGATCTTCTCCCGATCCGATATGGTTGGCCTCGACGGTGATGGACCGGGTGACGCCGTGCAGGCTCAAGTCTCCTTCCACTTCGTACGTGCCGGAACCGGTCGGGGTGAAGCGTTTGCTTTTGAACGAAATCAAGGGATGCGCCTCCACGTTGAAAAAATCTTCGCTCCGGAGGTGCTTGTCCCGTTTCTCGTTGTTGGTGTCGACGCTGCCGGCCTCCACCGTCATGTCGATGGCGTTGGCGTTCTTTTCCAGGGTCAAGACGCCGGAAATGGTGTTGAAACGGCCGTAGACGTAGGTAATGCCCAGGTGGGGAATGCCGAAGATGACGGAGGAATGAACCGGGTCGATTTTGTAGGCGCCCATTTTGTGCGGCGCGGAATCCTCTGCCGCGATCGAACTGACGGGAAGCGGCGCGAGAATCAGAAAAACCGGCAGGGCGATGGCGAATAGTCGGCGAATCATGTTTCACTCCTTTCGGTGGGCGGGGACGGCGTACCTTCGAATCCGGCGGGCAAAAAAATGCCTCGGGGTGCGGCCGAAAAGGACCCATTCGGAGTCCTGGCCGGATTCAGGGTCCAAAAACACCTTCATCCACACACAGTAACCATGGGAAGCGACTTTAAAAGCCCTTGCCGCGTCCGTCGCCGCGGTTTGCGGTTCAATCAGCCCTCGGCTCCGTCGTCGCCGTTCTTGGCGTCCATGTTCAGGGTGGATTTGGGTTCCACCATGAGCAAATGGACTTCCTGGGCGGCGGAAAGCCGGTGGCCGCTGTTTTTGGGCACGATGAAGAGTTCGCCTTCCTCCAGCACGACCGCCTCGTTTTTCAGTTCCAGGCTCAACTGCCCCTTGAGCACCAGGTACATTTCGTCCTCGGTTTTATGGCGGTGCCAGTCGAATTCCCCCTTCAGCTTGGCCAGTTTGACGGATTGATTGTTGAACTCTCCGACCAGTTTGGTCTGCCAGTACTTGTCAAAGGTTCGGAGTTTTTCGGAAATGCTGACTTTCTGCATGTCGCCTCCTGAGCGGGGGGGTGGTCGAAGGGCCACCGAGGGTTGGGTGCGCGCGATCGGGTTCGTGGCGGGTTTTCCGTGTTGAATTTGCTATAAAATCAGACGAATTTGATACACAAAGCGGAAGAAATGGTCAAGGGGCAATTTCCGGGAATTGGCGAGGGGGAGAAGGAGAAAAAGCCAGCAAAAATTCCCCGAACGCCGCCGCGTCGGCGGCGACCACGTCGATTCCGGCCCGTTTCGCCAGCTCCGGGTCGGCGCGAAAGAGGGGACCGCCGGCGACGATTTGGGTGGAGGAGGGAATCCCCCGGCGAATCTGGGCCATCGCTTCTTCGGTGTCGAACTGGAGCACCGTCATGCCCAGAACGCCGGGGGACCATTTCCGGCATGCGTCGATGATCGCGTCGGGGGCGACCATCAGCCCCAGATGGCGCACTTCCATTCCGGCGGCCTCCGCCCAGGCCCGGATCACCTCCAGCCCGTGGCCCCAACCGTCGTCCACCGTCGCCAGGGCCATGCGCGGCGCGCGTTTCCAAAGGCCGGGGGAGCCGGATTGGATTCGCTTTTCCGCAAGGGACCGTGCCGTCGCCATCAGCGTTTCCCGAGAGGGTTTTCCGCTGCTTCGCAATTCTCGGACGGCCTCGGAGAACGCTTTCCGGAAATCCGTCGAAGGTTCGGTCATGATGGCATCCTTTTGTTTTTTTTAATGATTCCAAGCTACTTTCAAAAAAAGAAATACCAATTCAACGCCGCCTCCGCCGCGTCGTCCCCGTCGCTTTGTTCCCAGGAGAGCGTCAGATTCAAGGACGTGTTTTCGGTGACCTCGAAATTCTGGTCCAGGGAAACCTCCACCGCTTCGTGTTCATAGCCCAGAGGAAAATGGCGGCCGCCGCCGGAGAGATGGAGCCGCCAGCCCGGTCGGATTTCCCGAAGGATTCCGCCGACGGCGCCCATGCCCAGCGCGTAATTGTCCGGAATGCCGCCGCCCAGCAGAATGCGCGGGTCCAGCAACGCGTAAACCAAGCCGATCGCGGGAAGGTCGTAGGTCAGTCCCGCGCCGGCGGCCAGGCGGAATACTGTGGTGCGATCCGCGCCCGGGCGGAGTTTTGAATAAAGCCCGGCGGAAAGCTTCCAGGAATAGGGCGAGAAAAACGGGTCCCGGGGCGAAAGGGAGATGATGTCGATGACGTCGATTTGTTCCAGTGCGGCCCGGTTGTTTTCCGGTTCATACCGGAACCGGGCGCTGAGGAATTCGATCTCCATGCCCTGGTTCGGCGCAAAGTTGGCGTCGATGAGATCGCTGAAGGCCGGTCGCCAGCCCGTTTCAAGGAAGACTTCGCCCTCCCGAACGCCCACGCCGGTCCAGACGCGGCTGGTGCCGCGGATTTCGTCGGGGCGAGGCGGCGTCGGGATGTGGAGTTCCGATTCCGGCCGCCGGCCCAGACGGCTCCGTGCTTTCAGCGTGGCCAGGAGGGATTCCCGATACCGGGGCAGGGCCAGCTCCCGCTTGGCGAACCGGTATTGCAGATAGGCCGCCGCCGCGTCCAGCATCCGGGCCTGATCGCCGATTTCGGGGAAAGCCTCGGCCAGCGTGTCCGGGGTTCGTTCCCCTTCCACCAGTGCGAGGACGGCTCCGCGCTGTTTCGGGGACAACCGGGCAAGTTGGCTCCGAATTTTGGCTGCCCGGGAGGGTCGATATTTGGCCGATTCAATCAGGCCTTCGGCGCGGGCGGCCTTGATGGTGTCCACCGGCAGGGCAAAGACGTCGAACCGGTCGGTCAGGTGCAGGGAGGGACGGGCCGCTTCCAGCAGGAAAAGCAGATTGTAGGAGCAGTTTTCGTCGAAAAAATAGTAGTCGGCCCAGATTTCCCGCATTTCCCAGAGGTGCATCAGCAGTCGGTGGATTTCGGCCGGGGCAAGGTTGAGCGGGTATTCCCAGATGTCCCGCTGGCTGATGTCGCTGTATTGCTGAATTTTTTGATAGTAGGGCTGAACCGAATAATAGCCCGGATACATTCCCAGCAATCCCTTGACCGCGAAAAAGAGGCCGTTGGTCTCCTCCGTCCGGGCCGAATAGTTGACCGCGTGGGCGGTGAGCTGGGCGCCTTCCTCGGAAAGAATGGTGAGCAGGGTGTGGCCGAACATGGAGGCCGGGTTGTTCATGTGGTAGGTGGGGAAGATCATGGCCGCCGACCGGGGCTGGATGTCGGCCACGGCCCTTTCAAACTCCGCGCAGCCCGGATCGGGACGGGCCGAATCCGGAATGCCGAGCTGTTCCGTCAGCCAGGCGGTTCGAAGGGGAAATTTGCAGGCGGCGTGGGCCTCGGGGTCTTCGGGGTTGGGCGGCGCGAAGATGGCCCGGAGGGTGGCGGCGAGTTCCGCTTCCGGGTCGGATTTGCCGCGAGGGGAGAGAAAAAAGGCGGGATCGTCCACCAGGCTCCGGACGCCGAAGATGGACGGCCGGTAGTGGAGCAGAACGTGCCAGAAGCGCTCCCGGTGCAGGCTTCGCGCGCCGGCGGCGTCCGCGGCGTCCTCGCCGGGATCCGCGAAAACCGGCGTCGCCAAGGCCAGCGAAATCAGCAGCGCCCAAAAAAACGGGGACGCCCCCGTCAAGCGGCGGCGTCCCCGATGCGCGTCTGGCGGAAAATCAACCAAAGCGGTCGGGATTCTTGAAAATGCAATCAGATCTGGGCGTAGACGGCCGCGATCTGCTCCACGACGTGGTCATGGGTCACCTGGGGGGTGGGGTAGATCGTTTCGAAATTGGCCTGGAGCGCGGCGTTGAAGTTGGTTCGTTTCTCGGAGGGCACCCGGATCATCTCGGAAAGGGCGTCCAGGGATTCCCCCTGACCGGTGGCGATGTCCACGGCCAGATTGTCCATGTTCTCGCTGACGAACCGGTTGACCTCCTCGTTCTGGACGAAGGCGGCCGGCCGGTCGCAGCCCAGGGTGCCGGTGCTGATGCCAAAGGTCTGATTGCCGAAAATGCCGTTGGTGGTGGCGGCGAGCACCTGGGATGCGAGGCCGTCCTGGCCTTCGAAGACCATGGTGCCGATGCCGCATCCGCAGTTGGAGGGGGGGACGGCCAGGGCGGGGGCCGCGGTCATGGCCAGAATCGCGAAAGCGACTAGCAGTTTTTTCATCTTCTCCTCCATGGATAAGGGGCTTAAGGTTCCCAAAGGAACCGGAAAACGAGCCGGAAATCCGGCCCGGGGTCGACCCGAGAAAATTGAATGGGACGGCCAAAGCGGGGACTTCGGCGGGTCAGGAGGCGGCGCCGCGCGAGACGTGCTCCCGGGAATTCGCGGTCAGGGTGCGCAAGAGGTCTTCCTTGCCGACGACGCCCACCAGCCGGCCGTTTTGAACCACCGGAAGCGTGTGGAAATTTCGGTCCACCATGAGGGCGGCCACTTCGTTCACGGGGGTGGACGGCGAAACGGTCGTCGGGTTCGGCGTCATCACCTCTCCCACCGTGGTCGCGGCGACTTTTTGAATTTGTCGTTCCAATTGTTTCGTGGAGGTGAGGGGGATGAATCCGTCCAAGAAGGTAAAGAACGACGGAAGAGCAAGGCGTTTTTGCTGGGAGATCAAGTCGCTTTGGCAGAGAATGCCCACCACCCGGTCCTTGGCGTCCACCACGGGAAGGCCGTTGATCCGATTTTCCAGCAACAGGCGGGTGGCCTCGACGATTTCCGTTTCCGGAGATACGGTGATGACCGTCGAGGTCATAATGTCCTGAACGGTGGTCATGGGCGGTCCCGATGGGGGTGGCGGGTAGCGGCGAATCGCCGAGGAACTTTCTTGAGATTCATTGTTTTTATATCCCCGCGTCCGGAGGCCGTCAAGAAAAAAGCCCGATTCCGCCGATTCAGGGGGTCGAATCGCGCTTTCCGTCCCCGCCCAGCCGATCGAGCCAGTGAACCCAGAACCCGCCCAGGATCGCCCCGGCGAGATAATGCGGAAAGTCGGCCGGGCTGAAGGTGGTTCCCAGCAGCATCGCCCCCGGCGTTGTCCCGCGAATCGCGGTCAAGAAGGGCGGTTGCCAAAGCTGGAGGAACTCCAGCAGACAAGTGGCGGCCAGGACGCCGCCGGCCAACGTCGCAATTCGCGCCCGGGGGAAGAGGGGAAAGAAGAGCAGGCAGAAAAACGTCACATAGAGAAGCCCGCCCAGGTGATTGTGAATCCACCCGGCCAATCCGGGTCCGTTTGCCGATTTGGTGGCCAATCCCGCCGGAATCAGGGCGGCCAGGGAAATCATCGGCGCGACCCACTGCCGTCGGCCGAAGGGATGGCGGCCCCATCGCGAATTTTCCATCCGGGTCTCAAGCTTTCTCGCCGGCCCGCTCCTCATTCGGCCAAAAGGTCGATCCGTGACGCGTTCTCGAAAAGCCCGGCGAATTCCACGTCGTTGGTGGTCACGATGACCTGACGGCGGCGGGCGACCTCCGTCAGCAGATAAGCCAGGGTCCGCTTCCGGGCCGCGTCCAGCCCGTCGGCCGGATCGTCCAGAATCAACAGCCCCAGATGGCCCAGAGCGTCGCCGATGGCCAGCTTCAGCATCAGGTAGAGAAAAATGCGCTCGCTTTTGCTCATCTGGCCGAGTTTGTATTGGTATCCCCGGGCCTGGATCACCGGCAGCAGCTCCCGGTCGGTCATTTTCACGTCGAAGCGGTCCAGATAGCTGAAATGGCTGGACCAGGCGGTCACGCTCTCTCGAATTCGGGCCAGCAGGTGCGCGCCCACGTCTCCGATGGCCGAGTCCACCGCCTCGTGGGCGACTTTGCACAGGAGAATCCGGCGATCGGCCTCTTCCAGGTGGCGGCGGTTTTCCTCGGCGCGTCGCTGCTGGTCCTCCGCCCGCTTCAGGGTGACCCGGTGGTCGATCATCTCCCGTTGGACCTGCTCTCGTTGTTCCAAAAGGGTCTGGCGCTTCCGATCGGCGTCATCGTTTTCGGATCGAAAGGGGACCAGGTCGCTTTCCAGGCCGGCGATCTGTTCGCCCAGTTCGGCGATTCGCCGTTCCAGGCTTCGGACCTCTTCCAGGCGGCGGACGATATCCGCCAGGCGGCGCTCCAGCTCCGCCCGGCGGTTCGTCTGTTTTCGGCGAATCGTCAAGCGGGCGGCCAGCTCCCGGCGATGGGTTTCGGCCCGCTCCGCTTCGGTTTCCGTCTCCCGAACGAGTGACCCCACCCGTTCCGAGGACAACGACTGTCGGCAGACCGGACAATGGGAAGCGCCCTGGAGGTTCCGCAGTTTCGCGGCAAGGGCGCCGACCTGTTCCGCTTTCTGGGACCAGCGCCCCAGGGCCTGTTGAAGATCGTCCCCTTCGGAAAGGGTTCGTTCCATCTCCGCCCGGGTCGATTCCAGTTCGGCCCGCTCGCCCTCCAGGGCGTCCGGGCGGGGCAGGTCCCGGAGCAGGCCTTCCAGTCGCTCCCGTTCCCTGGTCTTTTCCGCATGCTGGCGACGGAGCATCTGGAGAACGGACGGGTCGGGACCTCGGTCCCGCCGAATCGCCCGGTAGGCCGCGTCCACCCGTTCGTAGACCGATTCCGCCTCGGTCAGCCGTCGCCGCGCCAGCTCTTCGTCCAGCGGCGCCACCGGGTTCCGGGGGGCCGCCCTTTCCACGGCCTTCCGGTATTCCCGGGCGCGGCCGAGCGCCTTTTTGAAGCGGGATCGGACGATCAGGGCGTCGTCCATGCCCGTCAGGTTCTCCAGCAGGGTTTGGTTGTAGCGCGGCACGTCCTGAAGAAAATAGATCAGTTCGCTTTCCCGAAAAAAGGCGGTCAGGGCCGCCGTCTCCGGGGACAACGGGAGAAGGCTTCGGAGTTCCTCCGGGTGGACGGCCTCCAAGGCGCCCCACTCCCCGGTCGTTTCCTCCCGACGCTCCAGCCCCGGCAGCCGGTCGGTGCGCTGGGTCAGCCGATGGTCCCCGCCCTCGGTTCGGAAGGTCAGCCGGGCCTCGGCCACATACCGGCCCTTCCGGATCAGGTCCGCCGGGGCCAGGTTCCGGTGGAGATGCTCCCCGAACAGGGCGAAGAACAGGGCGTGGACCAAGGTCGATTTCCCGGACCGATTTTCCCCTTGAACCACCGTCAGCGGGGCGAATTCGAAGCTGGCCTCGGGGAAGCAGCCGAGGTCCCGCAAAGTCAGGTTCCGGAGAATCATGAACCCGAGGTCTCCCGGCCGGTCAGCTTGGGATAGATCTGGCGTTCGTCCATGTAGGGGCTGGCCAGGGCCTGGCGGAAGACGGCGCGGATGCGCTCCGCTTCCTCGGCCGTCAACTCATGCCGGGCGGCCAGGGCTTTCAGCCGTTTGTCGAACAATTCCAAAAGGAGTTGGGTGGTGGCCATGGGTCGTCGGGCTTTCCGTCAGCGGGGTTCGTCCAGGGTCTCGACGGAACCGGATCCGGCCGGGCCGTCCTCCGCGGCGAGGGCCGTTTCCCGCCGTTCGACGCGCTTCCAGTAGAACTCTCGGAACAGCACGCGCAGAATGCTGGCCGTCGGGACCGCAACGATGAGTCCGCCAATCCCGAACTGGCCGCCGAAGATGAGCGCCAACATGACCACCAGCGGGTGCAGGCCGGCGCTTTTGCCCACGATCTTGGGCTGGAGGATGAAGCCCTCCAGGGCCTGAATGCCGGCGAAAAGGACCAGCACCGATCCCAGGGTGATCAGCTTTACGCTCCAGGCCACGCCGCCGGTGAGCAAAACGATGAGCAGGGCCGGCGTGACGCCGATGATCGCGCCCAGGTAGGGAATGAACCCGCCGATGGCGGCGGCGGTGCCGATGAGGATGCAAAAGTTTCGCAGGGCGGGAAAACCGATGAAGCCCATGCCGAACAGGCCGGCGGCGAAGAGGCTTCCGACGATGACGGAAACGGTGATCTGGCCCCGGAGGAAGCCGCCCACGGCGTGGTCGATCTTGTCCAGAATGTCGAAGACCCGTTCCCGGCGCTCCGGCGGGACCATCTTCCGAAAGACGGGCCGGATGTGTTCCCAATCAATGATAAAGTAAAAATTGATGATGCCCACGAAGACCACGAAAGAGAAAAAGCCGATGACGGAGCCGACCCCGCTGAAAATCCCGCGGGCGGCAAAGCCCACCGCCTCCAACCCGCCCGAGGCCAGCCGCTTCAGGGCGGGCAGAATGGAACCGACCAGGGTTTCGTAGTCGAGCTGAACCTGGTGTATCCGTTCCTGGATGGCCGCCACCAGTTCCGGGTCCACCCGGAGATAGGGATGTTCCGCCAGCTGGTTGAGCAGGGGGGGCAGCGCCTTTTGGATGGTTTGGAACAGTCGGATGAACTCGCTGATGACGGTGGGAATCAGAAATCCGATCAGCAGAAAAAAGGCCACGAAAATAATGAGATAGATCGCCAGCGTGCCCATGATCCGGCCCAGCTTCAAGTGACGTTGCAGGGCGATGACCGCCGGCGCGAGGAGGTAGGCCAACAGGAGACCGGCCAGAAAGGGAGTCAGGGTCCGCAACAAAAGCATCAACCCCTCCTTGAGCAGGCCGAAGGTGTAAAAGGAGAAGGCGATGACGCCCATCAGTCCGACGGCGTAGACCACCCGGCGGAGAAAGGGGTCGGCGATGCGAAAATCGTTCATGGCGGGTTCCTTTCGCTGGTCGGTTTCCGGAGGAGTTCGCCCATCCTATACGGGTTCCAGGGCGTTGTGAAGGGTTCGCGACAGATCTTCCATCGTGACGGGCTTCATCAGCAGGGCGAAAGCGCCCGCATCCCGGGCGCGGGTTTCGTTGATCCGTTCGCTGAATCCGGTGCAGATCACCACCGGGAGATTGGGCCGGATGCGGCGCAGTTCCCGGGTCAGCCGGTCGCCGGTCATTCCGGGCATGGTCATGTCGGTCAGCACCAGGTCGTACCGATTCGGCGCCTCGGAAAAGCGGCGCAGCGTCTCTTCGCCGCCGTGGCAAGCCTCGGCCCGGTAGCCCATGCGCTCCAGCATTTCCCGGCCCAGTTCCGCCAGGGCCGGTTCGTCGTCCACGAACAGAATCCGATGCCCTCCGCCGGGCGAGAGCGGAACGACCGGCGGCGCGGAGGGGCCTTCGGCCTCGGCCTCGGGAAAGAAGACGGTGAATTCCGCCCCGGCGCCGGGGGCGCTGCGGGCCTGGATGGTTCCGCCCATGGTTTCCACGATCCGGTGGACGATGGAAAGGCCCAGACCGGTCCCCTTGGTCGGATTTTTGGTGGTGAAGTAGGGATCGAAAATGCGCTCCAGGGTTTCCGGCTCCATGCCCGGGCCGGTATCCCGAACCGACAGCCGAAGATGTCGGCCCGGCGGCGGCGGTGGCGCCCCTTCGGGGCCGAGGTTCGCTTCGGTCAGGGAGATATGGAGGACTCCGCCGGTTTCCTCCATGGCATGGCCGGCGTTGGTGCAAAGGTTCATGACGATCTGATGGATTTCGGTGGGGTTTCCCCGCACCGGTCCCAGGCCCCGGTCCACTCGCTGCTCCACCGCGATGGTGGCGGGAAGGCTGGCCCGGAGCAGCTTGACCGCCTCCTTGACCACCGGGCCGATTCGAATCAGCTCCCGGTCTTCCACGTTTTCCCGGCTGAAGAGCAGGATTTGTCGAACCAGGTCCCGGGCCCGATGGCCGGCCCGCATCACCTGGGACATTTTTCCCCCGGCCGGGGAGTCGGCGGGAATTTCGTGCAGCGCCAGTTCGGTGTAGCCCAGAATGGCCCCCAGGATGTTGTTGAAGTCGTGGGCGATGCCGCCCGCGAGGGTGCCCATGGCCTCCATCTTTTGCGCTCGGCGAAGCTGGCGTTCCATATCCCGACTTTCCCCCTCGGCCCGCTTCCGTTCCGCCAGCTCGTGCCGGACCCGGGTGTGCAGCCGGGCATTGTCCAGGGCGATGGAGGCCAGCCGCGCGAAGGGCTCCAGCCTGGCCACGTCGACGGGTTCCAGCCGACGGCCCGGCCGGTCGTGGGCGAGGCCGATCACCCCTTCCACCTGATCGCCGGAAATCAGCGGAAAGGCGGCCGCGGAACGGATGTCGGCGAAGGCGGAATTCGTTGAACGATGGGGCCAGTTCCGGTAGTCGGGCAGGCGGATGGGGCGTTGCTCCCGGAACACCCGACCGGCCAGCCCTTCGCCGGGTTTCATCCGGAGGCCCAGCACCCGGGCGAAGATCCCCGTGCCCGCCTTCATCTCCAGGACTCCTTCGGCCGGATTGTACAGATACAGGAAGCCGCAGGGCGCGTCGGCCAATCGGGTGGCTCGATTGACCAGGGCCTGGAGAAGGCCGACCAGGTCGAGCCGATGGATCAGATCCAGGGAAGTCTCGTGCAGGGCCGCCATGTAGGCGTTCTGATTTCGAAGCGCCGATTCCGCCCGCTTGATCTCCGAAACGTCCTCGAAGGTGACGAACACGCCGGCGGCCTTTCGCTCCCGGGAGGAAAGGCGCGGCGCCGCGTTGACGCTCAGCCAGACGGGCGTCTCCGCCCCGGGCGGCGAGAACGGCATGGCCTGCGCCCGGACCGCTTGACCGGTGCGCAAGGTTTGGAAGGCGGGATGGGCGGAGGCGGGCAGGGTTTCGCCGTCCGGCCCTCGGGCCGGCCACCAGTCCCAGATGGGGCGGATCTCCTCGGCGGCGTTGGCCGGCAAGTTTAGCAGCCGGCGGGCCGAGGGATTGGCGGAGCGGAGACGGCCCTCGGCGTCCAGTTCCAGCGCCCCGGGGGCCATGGCGTCGAACAGCGCCCTGTACTTTTCCTCCGACCGTCGGAGGGCCCGTTCCGCCCGCTTTCGCTCTTCCACGGTGTACTGGGCGTGGGAGCCGAAAAACAGGAACAGGGAAAGGACGAGCAGCCGCTGCCAGATTTCATTGAGATTGGCGCTGAAAAGGGCGTCCAGGAACTGGTTCCCCGGTCGCGCCTGAAACAGAAGGAGGGCGTCGAACGCCCAGTAGAGCAACGCCAGGACGAAGGCGATGAGGACCATTTGATCGGTGATTCCGCTCAGCCAGCGCGGCCACCGGGCGGAATCCAAAAAACGGATGTTGTTCAGTGCCATGGGGAGGCTTTCGCGGCCGCCGACCGCCGGCTTCGGTTTCCCCGTTCCGTTTGGCGGGGGGCGAGAATGGGGAAGGGTTTGGACCAATTCATCGGGAATCGGATGGGGGCCGTCGCCGAAGCTGTCGTCCGCTCGCCGGCGGGCCGACCAAGATCCGGCAAGGATCAGGCCGCGGGACGCTCGCCCCGGTGAAGGGCGGCGATGCCGCGGGTGAGGCGGCGATAGCCCACCGAGGCAAAGCCGACGTTGCGCATGCGGTCGGCCAGCTCTTCCGGGCCGGGAAATCCCCGGATCGATTCCGCCAGATAGGTGTACGCTTCCGCCGAACCGGCCAGCCGCCTGCCCAGCCGGGGCATCCAGACGAAGGAATAAAAATCATAGAGGCGGCGAAACAGCGGCGCGGTGGGATGGGAAAATTCCAGGATCACCATGCGCCCCCCCGGCCGCAGCGCCCGAAGGATCTCCGCCAGCCCCTGGTCCATCCGGGCGAGGTTGCGAATGCCAAATCCGATCACGACGCCGTCAAAACCCTCGGCGGGGAAGGGGAGTCGTTCGGCGTCGCCCTCCACGTAATGAATCCGGGACCGCGCCTCCGCCCGACGAGGCGTGGCCCGGCCCACCCGAATCATCTCCCGGTTGATGTCGCACAGCACCACCCGGCCGTGGGGCGCCACACGGGGAACAGCCGCCGCGGCCAAATCGCCGGTGCCGCCGCAGAGATCCAGAATCCGTTCCCCCGATCGGGGCGAAAGCCAGTCCATGGCCTGTCGTTTCCATCGATGGTGAACGCCCAGGCTGAGCAGGGTGTTCATCCGGTCGTACCAGGGCGCGATGGCGTCGAACTGGCGGCGGACCCAGCCGGCCTTTTCGGCGGCGGCGATCCGGCGGAAGCCGATGGGAACGGTGGGTTCTTCCGTCACGGTTCCTCCCGAAGGGGCGCCTCGGCGGCGGTTTTTCCGTCCAACCGCAGCTGAATTCGGCGGCGGTCCCCGGAGATTTCCAGCGCGACCTCGGCCCGACTCTCGGCGTTCAGCGCCGCGTGGTCGGATCGAAGGCGCGGAAAGTCGAGCCCTTCCAGGGCCGAACGGAGCCAGACCAGTCTGGTTTCGGCGGCCGACGGGTCGGCGGTCGGCCGAAGGGCCTCGGCGACTGTCCGTTCGTGTTGGCGACGGATTTCGGTTTCAACGCAATGTCGGGTCAAATCCAGGGGAATTCGCATGGACCACCGGTGTCCGTTTGGGGTTGAAAAGCCTTTTTGGGTATACTATAAGCCCGCCCATCGGGCTGGAAACGCCGCGGCGGCTCCGTTCACGGCTTCAAGGGGCGGACGTCGCGGCGCGTTGGTTTGAGGCGACAGTATAGCTGAAAAGAGGAGGAGGGGCAAATTATGTATGTACCCCGATATATGTTTTTTACAAAAGGCGTGGGCAATGCCCGGGAAAAGCTGGCTTCTTTCGAAAATGCCCTGCGATCCGCTCGAATCGCCCATTTAAATCTGGTCCAGGTGTCTTCCATTTTTCCGCCCTTCTGTCGGATTCTGGACCTGGACAAGGCGTTGTCCTACCTTGAGCCCGGGGAGATCACCCACTGCGTGCTGGCCCGGGAGCAGATCAAGGAGCCCGGCCGTCGGATCGTGGCCAGCATCGGTCTGGCGCTGCCGGCCGAAACGGGGCAGTACGGCTACATCTCCGAGCACCACGGCTTTGGGCAGACCGAGTTCGAGGCCGGGGAGTATTCCGAGGATCTGGCCGCCTCCATGCTGGCCAACACGCTGGGCATCGAGTTCGATCCCGACAAGGATTACGACGAGCGCCGGGAGGTGTACCGGATGTCCGGCAAAATCGTCGAGTCCCAGCATTTTACCCAGGGCGCCCTGGGCGCCGAGGGCGGCATGTGGACCACCGTGGTGGCCGCCGCCGTTTTCGTCAAATAATGTCGGAATCGACCGGCGAACCCACGCCGCCCCCGTTCATTCATTTCGGGGGCGACGAGGTTCGACCGGTTCCGCTTTCGGCGGCCCGCTGCGCGATCCTGCCGTTCTGCCATGAATCGTCTCCCTCCTACGGAACCGGCTCTCGGTTCGGCCCCCTTCACGTGCTGGACGCATCGAACCAGCTGGAGCCGCTGGACGAGGAAACGCTGGTTCCCTGGGCCGACCTTCCCCTTCACACGACGAAGCCGTTTTTTTCATCCGGGCCCCCCGAGTCGGCCGTCGCAGAAATGACCGCCCGTGTCGCGGAAGCGATGGACGCGGGCGCGACGCCGGTCGTCCTGGGCGGCGACCATTCCGTGGCCCTGGGCGGAATGGCCGCCGCGGCGGACCGGTATCCAGACCTTGCCGTCCTCCAGCTGGACGCCCATTTGGATTTGCGGGACACCTGGAACGGCAGCCCCCTCAATCACGCCTGCGTGATGCGCCGGGCGGTGGACGATTTCGGATTGAGGGTCGTTCCGGTGGGCGTTCGGTCCATCTGCCGGGAGGAGTTGGATTTTCTCCGCCGTCGCGACATTTCGCCGTTTTTCGCCCACCAGATTCTTTCCCGGTCCGATCGGGAATGGATCGACGAGGTGGTGTCGTCGCTGTCCGAAAGGGTCTATCTGTCCTTCGATCTGGACGCGCTGGACCCGGCCGTTCTGCCCGGAACCGGAACGCCGGAGCCGGGCGGATTGGGATATCGGCAGGCGGCGTCGCTCCTTCGAGCGCTGGGCGAACGGCGCACGGTGGTGGGGGCCGATTTCTGCGAACTGGCGCCCATCCCCGGAACCCAAGTGTCCCAATACACCGCCGCCCGCCTGGTGGCCAAGTTTCTCGTTTATTGTTTGTAAAACAGCTCCTTTTCGCGTTTTTTCGCGAAAAATTTCGAATCCTGGAAGTCGGGCACCCGGAACGGCCTCTGCCGGCTTTGGGCCTGCGGGGAAATTTTTTTTTGAAACCCGAAGCCGAATCGGGCAAATCGGCGGTCGGGTCCCGGGGGCGGAACGACGGAAGGCGGGATTTGGATCATCCCGTCGGTCCGGAACCGTAACAATTTTTATTTTTTCTTTGAAAATCGGAAGTTTTTCGAGACTCTTTTCCGGGATTCCGACGGTTTTTCGGGATTCCGAAACCCTTTGGCCTTTCGCCGTCCATCGCCCGGGCGAAGACAATTTCCTTGCGTCGTCTTGAAAACCCGCTTGACAATTTTTTACCCAATTGTTACCAACCTTCCATCGACGCTCGGCTTTGCCCGCCGTCGAAACAAGAGCGGTCGCGACATGGGCAAAATCCACTGCCCTTTCCGTTTCCCGCCTTCTTTTCCGCCATCCTTCGTTCATCATTTCAGCCGAATCTTTCGGGTCGCCCCAAGGGAGTCGTATATCGAATGGATCGTCGAACCTTCCTGAAGATCGCCGGCATCGGCAGCCTTTCCGTCGCCGCCGGCTGTTCCCGTGAACTCCCCGAGAAAAAACTCTATTCCCTGGTCCATCATCCGGACGACATGGTCACCGGAAACCCGACCTGGTACGCGACCACCTGTCGAGAATGCCCGGCCGGCTGCGGGGTGATCGCCAAAAACCGGGAGGGACGGGCCATCAAGGTGGAGGGCAATCCCCTGCACCCGATCAATCGGGGTTCGCTGTGCATGCGGGGGCAGGCGGCCGTTCAGGCGGCGTACCATCCCGACCGGCTGAAAACGCCGCTCTTGCGGGACGGCGACGACTGGCGACCCATTTCCTTCGCGAAGGCCGAGACGATGCTGAAAGATCGGATCGAGGCCGCGCCCGGCCAGGCCCGTTTCGTCAGCGAAATGGTCGGCGACGTTTTGCACGCGGCCATGGCCGGCTTTCAGAAAGCGACCGGTTCGCCCGCGCCCCTTCTTTTCGAACCCTACGCCTACGAGGCGCTGAAAGCCGCCAACCGGGCGGTTTTCGGGGTGGACGGGCTGCCGTCCTATCGGATGGACGACGCCGACTGCCTGATCTCCTTTGGCGCGGACTTCCTGGAAACCTGGCTGTCGCCGGTGGAATACGCCGGGAAGTTCAAGGCCATCCACGCCGTCCACGACGATCAAAAAGCGCCGTTTTTCCATGTCGCGCCCTTTATTTCCCTGACCGGCGCCAACGCCGACGCCTGGCTCTCCTGCCGGCCCGGCGCGGAGGCGGTGGTGGCCATGGGTTGCATCCGCGAGGCGCTTGCCGTTGGGCGCGGGTCGGAGCTGCCCGGGAGTTTCCGAGTCGATCTGGCCGATCTGGTCGAGCCGTTTGCCCCGCAAGAGGTCGTCCGGCTGGCCGGGGTGGATCCCAAAATCTACTGGCGTCTCTACGCCACGTTGCTCGACGCCAAGAAGCCGCTGGTGCTGGGGCAGGGCGTGGCCGCGGACGCCATGGGCGGACTCCGGGCCCACACGGCGGCCAATCTGCTCAACCTCGTTTTGGACCCTGCGCTGTCCCGGATCGATTTCGCCGCCCGTCACCGGGTGGAAAAGGCCGCGCCTCGTTCGGCGGTCAACGACTGCTTCGCGGGTCTCGCCGACGGCGACGGTTCCGTACTGTTGCTCCACAACGTCAATCCGGCATTTTCTCTTTCACCGGAAATTCCGGTGGCCCAGGCGTTGGAGCGGGACGACCTCTTCACCGTCTGCTTTTCCAATTTCATGGACGAAACCGCGGCGATGGCCGATCTGATTTTTCCGGTGAAATTTTCGCTGGAAAGCTGGGACGAGTACGCGGGAAAGGCGGGGATCGTCTCCACCCTGCAGCCGGCCATGGGGCCGTTGACCGACGCTCCCGGCCTGGGCGACCTGCTGTTTCGGCTGACCCCCGGCGAGGGACCCGGCGACGCGCGGACCGCGCTTCACGACGCATTGGAAGCGGACGGAACCTTCGCCCAGGAAGCCGAATGGCTGGCGGTCCTCCAGCGCGGCGGCAAATTTCCGCGGGCGGAAGAGGCCAAACCGGCCGAGGTGGAACCGACCAAAGCCTTCCTGCCGATCCTCCGCGACGCCGCGCCGACCGACGAATCGGAGACGCCGGTGGTCGTCGCCGCGCCCTCCATCCGCTTTTTCGACGGCCGAAGCGCCAATCGCTCCTGGCTGGCGGAATATCCCGATCCCATCACCAAGGTGGCCTGGCAGTCCACCGTGACGATGCATCCGGAAACTCGGGATGAACTGGGCGTCCGGGACGGACAGCATGTGGACGTGGAAACCGAAACCGGAACGGTTCGAACCGCCGCCTACGGTTACGAAGGGGTTCGCCCCGGCGTGCTGGTGATGAACGTGGGCCAGGGCCACACCGCCTACGGCCGCTACGCCAAGGGATTCGGGGCCAACCCGATGACCCTGCTGCCGGGGAAAACCGGACCCGAAGGCATTCCCGCGCTGACCGCCGCCGTCACCGACCTGAAGCGGACCGGCAAAAAACCGGCGTTGCCCCACACCGACGGCAGCAAGACCCAGCACGGCCGGACTCTGGCCATCGCCATGCCCATGGCCGATCTCAAAAAGGCCCATGGCCCGGCGAAGGGGCGCGACGCGACGAGTCATGGCGGCCGCGGAAACGGCGCGGAGACCCGCGGCGCCGGTGGTGGACATGGCGGCGGCCACGGCGCCCACGACAAGTACGCGGCCGCGCACGAAATCCAGGTCCACGCCGGCGGCGGCTTCGGAATGCACGAATATCCCTTCGTGCTTCCGCTGCCCGAGGGTTACAACGACCGGCGGGACGTCTATCCGCCCCACGAGCACCACGACGACTACCGCTGGGGCATGGCCATCGATCTGGACCGCTGCATCGGCTGCGGGGCCTGTTCCGTGGCCTGCTACGCCGAGAACAACCTGGGCGTGGTCGGCGAGGAGCGGATCGTGGAGGGCCGGGAAATGTCCTGGCTCCGCATCGAGCGCTACCACGATCCCGGTCGGATGGAGCGGGTCACCTTCTTCCCCATGCTCTGCCAGCACTGCGACAACGCCCCCTGCGAGTCGGTCTGCCCGGTCTACGCGCCCCACCACGGCAAAGAGGGGATGAACAACCAGATTTACAACCGTTGCATCGGGACCCGATATTGTTCCCAGAACTGCCCGTACAAGGTGCGGCGCTTTAATTGGTTCGACTGGGATTGGCCCAGCCCGCTGAATCTCCAGCTCAATCCCGACGTCACCGTCCGAAGCAAGGGCGTCATGGAGAAATGCTCCTTCTGCGTGCAACGGATCAAGGAAGGGCACGACAACGCCAAAGACGAGGGGCGGCGCATTCGGGACGGGGAGGTCGTTACGGCCTGCGCCCAGACCTGCCCCACCGGCGCGATCACGTTCGGGAATCTGGCCGATCCCCACAGCCGGGTCCGCCGGCGAATCGACAATCGTCGGGCCTACCAGGCGCTGGGCTATCTCAACACCAAGCCGGCCGTCGTCTATCTGAAAAAGGTCATCCAGGAGATCTGATCCCATGGCCCAACTGACTCCCGCCAAAATTGACAACACCGTCCTGGCGACCCTGAGCCCGGCCCCGGCCCGTTACTGGGCCGTGATCGGCCTGTTGTTCGTGGGCGCCTTCATCGGCCTGTGCTGCTGGATGTACCAGATTTACACGGGCATCGGCGTCGGCGGCCAGAACAACCCGGTGGCCTGGGGAACCTATCTGATCAACTTCGTCTTCTGGGTGGGCATCGCCCACTCCGGAACGCTGATCTCGGCCATTCTCTTTCTGTTCCGGGCCGGCTGGCGCAATCCCATTGCCCGGGCCGCCGAGACCATGACGGTTTTCGCCGTCTGCACCGCCGGTCTCTTTCCTCTCATTCACCTGGGCCGGGTCTGGCTGGTCTACTTCATGATTCCCCACCCGAACCAGCGGAACCTCTGGCCCAATTTTCAGTCGCCGCTGATGTTCGACATCGTGGCGATTTCCACCTACCTCACCGTGAGCGCTCTCTTTTGGTACACCGGCATGATTCCCGATCTGGCCACCGTGCGGGACCGCGCCTCCGGAACTCGAAAGAAGATCTTCCGGGTGCTCTCCCTGGGCTGGACCGGCAAGTTCGAGCAGTGGCGGCATTACGTTCGGGCCTACCTGTTTTTCGCGGCCCTGGCCACGCCTCTGGTCATTTCGGTCCACAGCGTGGTGTCCTGGGACTTTGGCCTGGGCATCGTGCCCGGCTGGCATTCCACCATCTTCGCGCCCTATTTCGTGGCCGGCGCCATCCACTCCGGGCTGGCCATGGTGCTGACGCTCATGATTCCCATGCGGTCCATTTTCAAACTGGAAGAGCTGATCACCATGAAGATTCTGGAGGCGGTGGCCAAGACCATCATCCTGACCGGGATGATCGTCGGCTACGCCTACCTGGTGGAAATCTTCATCGCCTGGTACAGCTTCAACCCTGTGGAGCAGGAGGCCTTTTTCTGGCGGATCTTCGGGGGCTACGGGCTGGAATTCTGGATCATGTTCACCTGCAACGTCATTGTGCCGCTCCTGTTGTTCGCTCGGAAGTGCCGGACGAACATCAAGTGGCTCTTCGGGATTTCCCTCCTGGTCAACGTGGGCATGTGGTACGAGCGGTTCGTCATCATCGTCGGCGGGGTCGCCCACGATTTCGTTCCCCACGCCTGGGGACTCTACGCCCCCTCGCTGGTGGAATACGGCATCATGTTCGGAACTTTCTGCATGTTTTTCATGCTGTTCCTGCTTTTCGTCAAACACATGCCCTCCGTCTCCATGACCGAGATGAAGGAGGCGCTCAGCTCGGGAGGACCCGATGGGCACTAAGCGCTACGTGATGGGGCTGTTCACCGAGGAGGACCGGGTGGTCTCCACCTTGGCCGACCTCAAGGCCTCGGCCTGGAAGCTCCACGAAGTTCACGGGCCGTATCCGAGCCATCGGATTCTGGACGCCCTTAAAATGCCCAAAAGCAAGGTGGGCCTGTTTACCCTGGGCGGCGGCATTCTGGGCATGCTCAGCGGCTACGGTCTGGCCATTTTCACGGCGGTGCAGTGGAAGCTCATCGTCGGCGGGAAACCGGTGGTGGCTCCGATCCCCTACTTCGTGGTGGGATACGAGATGACGATTCTGTTCGGCGTGCTGGGCACGGTGCTTGGCCTGCTGCTCACGGCCAAGCTGCCGGAGTTCAAGAGCCTGAAGCTTTACGACGAGCGCTGTTCCGGCGAGCATTTCGGCGTGGTGGCCGTATGCGAATCGGGGGGCGAAGCGGAACTCCTCGAATTTTTCCGGGAACGGGGCGGCGAGGTCCGGACCCTGGAAGACCCCGCCGCCGCCGCGGCGACGACCTGAACCGGTTTTCCCGGACGTCAACCGAAGGGACGCAAGCGATATGGGCAAGACCAACCCCGTGTTTCTGTTCAGCGGCATTCTGGTGCTGGCGGGCCTCGCCGGCTTCCTGTTGCTGCTGAGCTTCGACCAGCCGGAACGGGCCTGGCAGATTTACCTTGTCAATTTTTTGTTCTGGTCGGCGGTGGCCCAGGGCGGCCTGCTGTTTTCCATGATTATGCACGTGACCAAGGCCCGATGGAGCGGGGCGGTGCAGAATCTGTCGGAGACCTTCGCCGCCTTTTTCCCGATTTCTCTGGCCGCCTTTCTGGTGCTGTTTCTTGGCCGGGAGCACATCTTTCCCTGGCTCCATACCGACCTGGGTCCCAAGGCGGTCTGGCTGAACCTGCCTTTCCTTTTCATCCGCGATCTCGTCGGCCTTCTGTTGCTTTACGGTTTGGGCGTCGCCTACGTGCGATTCGCCTTCCGGGCCAAGGTGGCGGCGGGCGGCGGCGGCGGAATGCTTCGGCTTCTGGTGGGCAAGCCGGCGGACCCGGAAGCCTGCCGGGCCGGCATGACCCGGACCGCCATCGCCTACATGTTCGCCTACGGCGCGGTGCTCTCCCTCATCAGCTTCGATCTGGTGATGAGCATGGACCCCCACTTCATTTCGACCTTGTTCGGCGGCTACTTTTTCATCAAGGCGCTGTTCGTGGGGCTCGGGGCGCTGATCATCGTGGCCTCGGTCGTTTCCCTCGCTTTGGGCGATCGATCTCAGTTAAAGCCCGCCCATTTCCACGACGTGGGCAAGCTCTTTTTCGCCTTCACCATCGTCTGGGCCTACTTCCTCTATGCCCAGGTGCTGGTGATCTGGTACGGCAACGTGCCCGAGGAAACTCACTATTTGCTGCAACGGTTTGAATATGCCGGGTGGAAGTTCGTGCTGGTGTTGGCCTTCGTGATGGCCTTTGTGATTCCTTTTTTCGTGCTCATCAACGAGCGGGCCAAGAAAACCCCGATTCTGATGCTGGTGGTCTGCTCCCTGGCCCTGACCGGCATCTGGCTGGAGAACCTGCTGCTCATCGGTCCGCCCCTGCACTTCGACACCGGCAGCGTCTCGCTCCGGGTCTTCGACGCGCTCATCAGCCTGGGCTTTCTGGGGCTGATGGCTCTGGCCGTCAGCGGCCTGCTGCGGGCGTTTCCGGAACTGATTTTCAAAGCGGAAGAGAAGGTGGCGCAATGACCGTATTCCACCGCATGGGGGCCCTTCTCCGGGACAACCGGGGCCTGATCGGCTGGGTCGGCCTCCTGGTTCTGTTAACCCTGGCCTTTCTCTACTTGTTCTACACGCCGCCCCAGACGGATATCGGCAAAGAGCAGCCCATTCCCTTCAGCCATCGGCTGCATGCGGGCCACAAAAACGTCCAGTGCCAGTTCTGCCATCCCTACGTGGAGCGCTCCCGCCATCCGGGGATTCCGCCGGTGGAAAAATGTTTGTACTGTCATGACCACATCATCGCCAACCATCCCTGGATTCAGAAAGAGCACGAGTACCACGACACCGATACGCCCACGCCGTGGCGGAAGGTCAATTACCTGCCCGAGCATGTGCTGTTCAACCACAAGCGGCACATCCGGTACGGGTTCGAGTGCGCCGCCTGCCACGGGCAGGTGGAAACCATGGACCGCATCAAGGGCGTCCAGTTCAAAATGGGCTTTTGCATCACCTGCCACCAGGAAAACGACGCCAATCTGGACTGCTGGCTGGCCTGTCACAGCTAACGGGACGGTTGTTCCGCGGGCGTCGCGTCGGCCGCCGGGTCGGCGTTTCCCGCGAACATCCCGCGCAAGGAGAACTTTCGTATGACATCCGTTGGGATTCGTTTGCCCGAGGAGAATCGCACGGCCATGCTATTCTTCATCACCTCGGCCTTCTGGATGATCGTGGCCACCGGCGCCGGGCTCCTGGGGGCGACGGCGCTGATCGCGCCCGATTTGACCACGGGCATCGGTTGGCTGGTCTTCGGCCGCATCCGGCCCATCCACGTCAACCTGGTGTTGTTCGGCTTTGTGACGCCGGGCCTGGTCGGGGCCGCCTTCTATTTCGTTCCCCGGCTGCTGCGCACCCCGCTCTTCAGCGAGCGGCTGGGGGCGGCGACGGTGCTGTTGTGGAACCTGACGCTGGTGGCCGCGGTGGCGACCCTGGCCGCCGGCCACACCCAGGCCCGGGAATACGCCGAGCTGATCTGGCCGGTGGACATGCTGGTGGTCACCGTGTTCGCCCTGGTCTTCATCAATTTCCTCCTGACCATCAACAAGCGGGAGGAGAAGATGCTGTACGTGTCGGTCTGGTACTCCTGCGGGGCGATCCTTCTGACCGGCCTGACCTACATTCTGGGCAACGTGATTTGGCGACCGGACACCGGGGCGCTCTCCGGCATTCCCGACGCCATCCTCCTCTGGTTTTACGGTCACAACATCTTTGGCCTGCTTTTGACCCCGCTTTCCATCGGCGTGGCCTACTACGTGATTCCACGGGCCACCCGAAATCCGCTCTACAGCCACACCCTGTCGCTGATCGGTTTCTGGTCCCTGATCATCGTCTACACCCACATCGGGACCCACCACCTTTTGCAAGTGCCGGTGCCCACTTGGGCCAAGGTGATCGGCATCGTGGACAGCGTCGGGATGGTGATTCCGGTGATGGTTTTCCTGATCAACATCTGGTACACGGCCAAGGACAAGCTGGGCGAGATTCACGCCGACATTTCCGCCAAGTTCGTCTTTACCGGCACCATCATGTACTTTTTCGTGAGCATCCAGGGCTCCATGATGGCCCTGCCCCAAGTGCAGCGGATCACCCACTTCAACAACTGGGTGGTGGGCCACGCTCACATCGGCGTGCTGGCCTTCGCCGGAATGACCGCCCTGGGCGGGATTTACTATGTGCTGCCCCGGATTCTGGGCCGACCGCTCTACAGCCGTTTTCTGGCCGATTTGCAGTACTGGCTGGTGCTCATCGGCGTCAGCGGCTTCGCCGTCGTGCTGACCATTGTGGGGCTGATCCAGGGAACGGCCTGGTGGAGCGGGGAAACGGTGTATCGGGTTTTGCCGCAGGTCCATATCTACTACGTGCTGCGCGCCGCCCTGGGGGTGCTGATCTTCACCAGCGCCTTCATCGGCTTCTACAACATCTACAAAACCATCGTTTCCAGACCGGAAGAGGTCGCGTCATGAAGATGACCCCCAAGGTGCTGTTTCTGGGTTCGGCGCTGATCCTGTTCTCCGTCGTCCTGGTCATCGTGGTGGTGCCCTATTGGACGGTGAGCCGGGAACCCTCCGACATTTATCGGGATCGTTCGGAGCTGGAGGCGGCCGGGCGGAAAATCTACAAGGCCAACGGCTGCGTCTACTGCCACACCCAGTCCATTCGGGCCTTCGACTGGGGCGTCGGGGCGGAACGGATCGCCCAGGTCGGCGATTACATCGGCGATCGGCCCATTTTGCTCGGATCGCAACGGACCGGGCCGGATTTGTCCCAGGCGGGCGGCGAACACCCCGACGACTGGCATATGGCCCATTTCATGAATCCCCGGAGCACTCGGCCCAACTCCATCATGCCCTCCTTCAGCTTTTTGGGGGAGCGCAGGCTGGAGGTGTTGACGGCCTATGTCCAGAGCCTCGGACTCAAGGACGCCGACCACCGCATGCGTCGTCAGCGGAAGTGGAAGGAAAAGGTCATCGAAGCCTACGAGGCCGGGCCGGATAAAAACGTGGAGATGCTCAATTCCTGGATTCCCCAGGGATGGCGGGACATTCCCAACCCGTATCCCACCACGGCCGCCGGCCTTCAGCGGGGCCACAAGGTGTATCAGGATTTCTGCATCGGCTGCCACGGTCCCGTGGGCGACGGAATGGGGCCGGCCCAGCCGTGGCTGTATCCTCCGCCGCTGAACTTCACCATTCTGAAAAACCGTGAAATTTCCGGCGGCATCCTGTACTACCAGATCATGAACGGCATCACCGGGTCCGCCATGCCCTATTTCAAGAAGGACCTGGAATCGGAAAAGATCTGGGAGGTGGGCAATTACGTGGCCGAGTATTTCATCAACCAGAGCGATGCCAACACCGAGCCCCGAGGAATCGACGCCGCCCTGGAACCCCCGGATGGCGCCCCCAAGGTCCACCCCGTAATCAACGAGAGGTAGATCGTGTATTTTCCATATTTTATGGCCTACATTCTGCTGGGCTTCACCGTGACCGCGCCCTTTTTTCTTTGGGCGCTGAAAAGCGGTCAATTTGGCGATCAGCAGCGGGCCCGGTTTTTGCCGCTGGCCGACGACGTTGATCCCAAGCCCTTGCCGATTTCCAAAATGGGCCGGGTGGAGGCCTACACGCTGATCGGCATCGCCTTGGCGGGCATCGTCATGACCGCCGCCGTGCTGCTGTTCTGCATGATCCGTCTCGGATAACCCCTGGAGGTGACCGTCCATGCGACTGTTTGAACTGCACAATTTCCGGGACATCATTTTGTATCTGGTGCCCACGTTGATCTTCATTGTCCTGTTCGGGCTGTTGCTGGGACACCGCCATTTCCGGAGCCCGGACGCCGAAGCGCGGAAAAGCGAAATCATCGAGCGCTTCCCCGACGGAATTGAAGGACGCAACGCCCCGGTTCCGATCGGGATCATGCTGATCATCGCCGGTACCGTGATCTGGGCGTTCTTCTACATTCTTTATTACGGTCTGCTTGAGGTGAGGATTTAGCCATGGAACCATCCGAGCGCTCCACCCTCCGATCTTGGATCATCGTGGGACTTTGCAGCGCGTTCATCCTGATCAAGGGCGCCTTCGCCTTTTTCGTGGTGGGCACCCTGGGGCAGCCCGATTGGGACTACCGCCCGGCGAGGGACGTGCCGGCCGAATCGCCCTACGCCGTGTATGAAAAGCTGCCCCACCCGCAGCACGTTCGCGGGGACAAGGGGGAATAGATGAACGTTCGAATCGCCCTCGGCGCGTTCTGCCTTTTGTTGGTGTTCGGAACGGTGACCACCACCTTTTACCAGGCGTGCAGCCCCCACAACCGCATGTGGGAAACGCCCGCCGTTCGGCCCCACGAGGAGCCGCTCATCGTCATGGAGGACGGTCGGGTGCCGTTCCGGGGCGGCGAGGCGGTCTTTCGGGAGCTGTACGGGGATGAAATCCGCTCGCCGCTACCGCTGAAGGACGCCGAAGTGATCGCCGCGGGAGAGGAACAGTACGGGCTGTACTGCGCCCAGTGCCACGGAAAATACCATGACGGCTACGGCACCGTCGGCCAGAGCTTCGCGCCCAAAATTCCTGATTTGCGGACGGAGTCGGTGCAGTACATGAACGACGGGGACCTGTTCCAGTACATCAGCTACAGTTTCCCCGGCAGCCGCCATCCCGGACTGGCCTCCACCATCCAGATGGCCGACCGTTGGCGGATCGTCGGGTTTTTGAAATCCTTGGGGATTCGTCCCTGAGGAGATTTCCCTCCGGTCTTTCCCGGCGGTCTTTTTAGAGGAAGCGGCGCACCTTGAAGCGCGCCGTTTTCGTCTGTGGAGATTGCCCGGGAAACGGCCTTTGCCGAGAACCAGCCTGTGAACGTCCCATCCGTTTTTTTTGTTTTTTCATATATTTGCGACGGTTTTCCGATCCTTCGCCGGAGTGGATGAACCGACGTGAATCCCTCCTGCGATCTTTGCGGCCTGCCCCTTCCCGCCGCGCCTCCACGTTCCGATTTTGACGGCGAAACCTACCGGTTTTGCTGCACCGGCTGCCGCCAGGTGTTCCGAATGCTCATGGAAGCCTCGGACAGCCCCAATCCCGCCGATTTTCGGAAAACCGAGCTGTTCCGCACCTGCCAGACCATGGGGATCATTCCCGCCTCCGAGGCGGAACTGAATGAAATCCGCGAGCGGGAAAACCCATCCCCTTCGGAACCGGAACCGACTCCTGAAGACGGAGCCGCCCTCGATCTGAATCTCCGCGTGGACGGCATGTGGTGCCCGGCCTGCGCCTGGGTGATCGACGCGGCGTTGCGGGGAAGCCCGGGCGTCCGGTTCGCGGCCACCGATTTTTCCCTGGATCGGCTTCGCTGCCGGTACGATCCCGTGCGCACCTCCCCCCGGGAGGTCATCCGGCGGGTGGAACGGCTGGGCTATCGGGCCGCCCCGCCCGAAGAGGGCGGGGCGATCGAGAAGCGCCGGGCGCTGATTCGTTTTGGGGTTTCGGCGCTTTTCACCATGAACGTGATGATGCTCTCCATCGCGCTGTACGGCGGCTTTTTCACCCCGGTGTCCCGGACCGATATCCTCAAACTGTCCATCCCCATTTTTCTGATGGCCTGCGTCCCGTTTTTCTACGGCGGGGCGGAAATCCATCGCCGGGCGCTGGCCGGTCTCCGGAACGCCGGTTTCGGCATGGAAACCCTGATCAGCGCGGCGTCTTCCGCCGCCTTTTTTTACAGCGTCTTCAATCTGTTTCAGGGTAGCCTCCATCTCTATTTCGACACGGCCACGGGGCTCGTCACGCTGACGCTGCTGGGCAAGCTGTTGGAACGCGGGGCGCGGGACCGGGTTGCCGGAGACATCGAGAGCTTTTTCTCCCTGCAACCAGGCAAGGCGCGGGTGGTGACGCCGGAATGGCCCCGGGGGCGTTATGTCGCGGCCGAGGCGTTGACGGTCGGCGATCGATTCCGGGTGGACGCCGGAGAGACGGTTCCGGCCGACGGCGTGGTGCTGGAGGGGGCCGGGACTCTGGACGAGGCCGCGCTGACGGGAGAGTCGGTTCCCGTCCCCCGTCGGCCCGGCGAGCGCCTTCGCGCCGGGACCGAGGTGGCCGAAGGCGGCTTTTTGGCGAAGGTCGAAGCCGTCGGAGAATCGACCACCTTGGGCCGGATGATCGCCATCATGGAACGGACCCTGGGGCGACGAACGGCTTTTGAAGGACGGACCGATCGGCTGCTTCGGTATTTCACGCCGTTGATTCTGGCCTTGGCATTCGGGACCGGCGCGGCCTGGCTTCTCGCGGGCAGGGACGCGGAAACCGCGCTGGTGCGGGCGATTACCGTCATGGTGATTTCCTGCCCGTGCGCCCTGGGCGTGGCCATCCCGCTGGCCCGGGTGGCCGGGATCGCCGTCGCCGGGAAACGGGGACTGCTGGTTCGGGAATTCTCCGCCTTCGAGGCGGCCGACCGGGTGGACGCGGTGGTCTTCGACAAAACCGGCACGCTGACCGAAGGTCGATACCGGTTGCGGGAGGTCCATCCCGCGGGAGATTGGGACGAGGAAAGCTTGCTGGCCCTGGCCGCCGGTTTGGAAGCGGGGGCCGACCATCCCGCCGCCGGGGCGATCCGCGCCGGCGCCGCCGCAAGGGAAATCGCGCCGGAGCCGGTGGGCGTGACCGAGGAAACCGGCTGGGGACGAACGGGCGTCTGGCGCGGGCGGATTGTCCGGATCGGCGCTCCGGCATGGACGACGGGCTCCGCTCTTCCCGAATCCTTACACCCGGCGGACAGCGACTCGGCGATCTGTTTGTCCCTGGACGGAGAATTGGCCGCGGTGTTTCACCTTGGCGATCGGATTCGAGATGGCGCGGCTGAAACCGTGGCGAAGCTGAAGAGTTCCGGATGGCCGGTGGCCCTGGTTTCCGGCGACGGGACGGCAACGGTCCGGAGTGTGGCGGAACGTCTGGGAATCGAAACGGCGCGGGGAAGCTTTCTTCCCGACGCCAAGGCGGAATTCGTGGCCGGGCTCCAGCAAGAAGGGCGAACCGTCGCGGTGGTGGGCGACGGCGTCAACGACGCTCCGGCGTTGGCCCAGGCCGATCTGGGCGTGGCGGTCCATTCCGGCGGCCGGCTGGACCGGGAGGCGGCGGGCGTGACCCTGATGCGGGGCGAACCGACCCAATTTTTGGACTTCCTGGAACTGGCCCGGCGGGTCAACCGCACCATTTCCCAAAATTTGATCTGCGCCTTCGTCTACAATCTGCTGGCCATCCCCATCGCCATGAGCGGGCTTTTGACCCCGCTTTGGGCGGTGACCGCCATGCTGCTCTCCAGTCTGACCGTGATCGGGAACACGTTGGGGCTGGTTCGGCGGTCGGGCCGGCGGCGGGGATGGGAATCCAAGGGGACCGAGGATTGAATCCGCGGTTTCAGAACGGCCCTCGTTTCCATCTTTTTCCGGCTGATTTCAATACGGTTTGCTTAACCATTTCAAGGCATCCCCGATAATCGTATCTCCGTGTCGGCATGGGGGATCTTGAGCGAAGATGGCAATTGCTCATTTTTCGTTTGACCCCTTTTGGGACTTTTCTTCCCCTGCTCGAATCGACAAGATCCTGAAGCAGTTCGCCCACCACGAGCCCAAAAAGCCTTTCGTCGCCCGAGGGGAAAAAGCGACGAACATTGGAAGTCGGTACAAATTGCCCTCAGTTTTATGCCGTGGTAAGATAACCTTTGACAAACCCCAACGGGAGCGGGGATGGAATCGAAGAACGGGACCGCTTATCATCAAAATTACGACTTGGTCGTCAAGCTGATGGGCGGCGTGTTGAAGGGGCGGACCCGGGAAGCGATCGGCTTGGAGAGCGGACGGATCGAGGAGGTGTTCGGCTTCGAGCCGGCGGACATTTCCGTTCGTTCCGGCCGGATCGATCTGATGGTCCGGGACGAGCAGGGGCGGGTTTTCCATTCGAATTGTTTCAGGCGGAAAAAATTTCGATCCGTCTGCTGGCCGCGACGCTGGTCATGTCCAACAAGCTGATCGGTCGGCAACGGCTTGAAAAATTATGGGAGAAGGTAAAAATGCTGGATATCCTCGATTTTGCAAAGGAAAAGGGAATGGAGGAGGGCTTTGCCAAAGGCGTCGCCCAAGGAAAAGACCTCGGCACGGTGGAAACCACACGCAACATGTTGCTGGAGGCTCTGGAGGAGCGGTACGGCATTATTCCGCCGCGTGTATCAAGGTGGGTGCGGGGGATAGAAAAAATGGAAACGCTGAATTCTCTTTTTCGCCAAGTTTTCCGCTGTGAAAATTTGGCGGCCTTCGAGGAGATGCTGGCGCGTCTGGAAAAGGAAGAATAGAAATCGGCGATTTCCAGTGATCGGCCCGCCGGGCAGATCCGCCAAATGCCCCCTCGGACCGGGCCGGCGGCGGGGCGGTGTTGTGCCGGCCTTCTGCGGATTGTCGATTCCCAAATCAGACCCGAGAGAGCCGGCGCATTCGGAATTCCTCCCCATTTCTTTTTGTTGAAAGGTTCCCAGCCGGTTTCAGCCCTTTATGCCCAACACCGCGAACCAAATCCCCACTCCCACAGTTAGCAATGCCCCAATTCGATAAACAATCCGGCGCTGTTTTATTCCCACCGGCCGGGACAGGCGGCCGATCAGCAGAAGGGCGGGAACGGTGCCCAGGCCGAAGGCCAACATCAGGCCCGCTCCGCCGACCGCCGCAATGGCTGGAGAGGGCGCGGCCATGGTTCCGCGCACCACGGTGAGCAGGGCGGTGTAGACCGGCCCGCAGGGAAGCAGTCCAAGCGCCAGTCCAAGCGGAAAAAGATGGGTCGCGCCTTTGGAGCCGCCCCATTTCCGGAGGAGCGAAGAAAACCATCCGCCGCAGGCGTCGCCGTCCTGGAAGATGCGCACTTTCGGCAGCCAGCCGGCCATGGCCAGCCCCATCAGAATGATGACCACGCCGGTTCCAATTTGCACGGCCCGCTGCGCCCCGGCGATCCGGGAAGCCAGGTCGGTGAAGGAGCCGGTGAGTCCCATGGCGGCGCCCAAAAGAGCGTAGGTGACAAGTCGTCCGGCGTGATAGAGGAGGTGGGCGGGAATCCGGTTGCGGTCGCCCAGGTGAAGGGCCAGGCCGACCATGATCGGCCCGCACATGCCGATGCAGTGGCCAAAGCCCACGGTGAATCCGGTGGCCAGCAGGATTCCGGCCAGGGAGAGGAAGCTAGTATCGGACATCGAAAATGAATTCGGCGGTTCCGGCGTCGGGGACGACCACCTCGGCGCTCCAGGTGGGAATGCCCGTGGGACAGATGGGAAAAACGCCGGTTCCGGCGTACCGGTTTTCACCGATGGATTTCAGGAAAACCCGGTTGTATCCCATGTCCATGTCCGGCATGTTGAGGTCGATGTGGGCCGCGCCGGCGGACTGGAGGTTTTCCAGGGTCGCTTCAAAGCGGTGCTCCACCATGGCGCGAATCGGGCGGGGGCCGATGTCCAGGCGGACCCGTCCCCCTCCGAGAGGCCGGGCGCAGGGGCCGGTCTGGATGTCGCAATTGATTCGTTCCGCCCGGGCGGGATCGTCCGCGCCGCCCCCCCTCCCTTCCCACCAGCCCATGCCGACCCAGAACAGGACGACGGCGGGCAGGAGGGCGGCCAGGACGCTCCACAAGGCGACGGAATCGTCGGACGATTTGACGGGGGGCACGGGACTCTCCGGTTGGGCGGTGAATTCAAAACGGGAAGATCGGCGCAATCCTACCCCCACCGAAGGGTTCGGGTCAAGCACGGTTCGAGTTCGAAGCCGAACTTCAATTCGTCGTGGAGCCAGTGGCCATTTTCCTTGCGGAAGCGGCGGCTTCCTGCTACAAAATTTCGCTTCAATTTCAATGAAATTATTCGGCGGATGGGAAATTTGGCTTTCTCCGGAAGGATCGGCGCGCGGCGGGTTTTAACGGCATCCCGGTCCCGACCGCGGGCCGCGTTTCGGCTCGCGAAATCTCCCATGCCAAACAACATTCAAGCCCGATGTCGCGGTTTCCGGATTCCGGCCGATTGGCGGACCGGAGCCTGGTTTTTCGGCGCGTTGCGGGGAAGGAAACACGGAATGGCGGAACACCGGAAATTGGATTGGAGCGATCTGAATCGGCGACGGGAGGGGCTGGACGATTTCGTGGAGCGGGAGCGGCTTGCCCGTTTTGGAACGGAAGAGATGGGCGAAGCCGAAAAGGCGGATCGGGTGCGACGTCATTTCAACGCGGTGGCGCGCCAGTACGATTTGATGAACACCGTGCTGAGCCTGGGAATTCATTATCTTTGGAAGCACACCGGGGTCGGGATGTTGGACCTTAAACCTGGCGATCGGGTCCTCGATGTCTGCGGCGGGACGGGGGATTTGTCGATTCTGGCCGATCGAAAGGTGGGACCGGGGGGCCAGGTGGTGCTCTGCGACATCAACCGGGAAATGATGGTCGCCGGTCGCGACAAGCCGACCAGCCGGGTTCATCGCCGGAGAATTGCGTTTGTTCAGGGAGACGCGGAGCGGATTCCCTTTCCGGACGCTTCCTTCGACGCGGTGATGGTGGGATACGCCATCCGAAACATCACGCACATGGTGCGGGCTTTCCGGGAAATGCACCGGGTGTTGCGGCCCGGCGGCCGGTTTTTGTGTCTGGAGTTTTCCAAGCCGGTCTGGCCCTGGTTCCGGGCGCTGTACGATTTCTATTCCTTCCACATTATGCCGACCCTGGGGCAGGCCTTCGTGGGGGACCGGACGGCCTACACCTGCCTGCCGGAGACGATCCGTCAGTTCCTGCTGCCCCATGAACTCGGCGCGGTGCTGGAAGGGGCGGGGTTTTCCTCGGTGCGGTATCGGCTGTTGACGAATGGGATTTCGGTGGCGCATTTGGGATTCAAGAGGTAAACTGTTTTATGTGAAGCCGTGTTGCCACGATGGAAGATATGGAAATCCAATGGACCGAATACATGAAGTACCGGTTAAGTTTGCGAAATTTTGATATGGTTCAGGTGGAGGATCTGCTGCGTTATTCAAATGAACGGTATTGGGATTCCATGAACCATCGGCGGGTTGCAATAGGGCGCTGCGACAAACGCTGGTCCTTGTCCCTTACGATAAGAAGGGAACGGTTGTCATTCCAATTACCATCCATGCAACGAACCGGAAACAAATCCAATATCGAATCAAGGTTGGGAGGTTTACGGATGAATCCAATTCAAATGAAATATTTTGAAGAAGAAAATGTGCTTCATTTGGCCATTTCGGACGATCCAGAGTCGGAAAGCGTGGAAATCGGTCCAAATATTACCGCCGAAATCAACGAAAAAGGGGAACTGATCGGCATTGAGATTTTGGAGGCCAGTTCGTTTGTCCGGGATTCTCTGTTGGAAAGTGTCCAAGCCAAGTTGATGAAGCTGACGGCGGCGCAAGGAGAAGGAAAGTGGCGATAACAGCCACCTTGCGCCTTGCTTTTCCGATGGCTTCGCTCCTGCATGGACTATGAATTTTGAAGGTCCAATCCGTTCAAACTTTCCCGCCGTAGTTTACGGTTAGGGATTGAAAAACACCGACCAGTCCCCCTCTCGATCCGTCCGACCAAACAAGGCCACACCCCCCATTCCGCTTCGATTTCTTTCAAATGGTCATCCAGCCCTTCGCGCGATTGACATGGTAGTCATCATGCGGTAGGGTTGTTCACATGACGACCATCATGGGAAATTCGTATGGCAATCCGTGCTGAACAAAAGCAGGAATCCAGAAACAAAATCCTAAACGCTGCCGCAACCCGCCTGCGTTCAGAGGGCATGGCCGGCGCGGGGATTGCGGCGGTGATGAAAGATGCCGGGTTGACCCACGGCGCGTTTTATTCCCATTTCCGGGATAAAAACGAGCTGAACCGGGAGGCCCTGATTCACGCGCTCTGCGAGAATCGCAAAGCCTGGGTGGGGAAACCGCGAAAAGAATCCTGGCCCCGACGGTTGGTCCGGCTGGCCAAGCGTTATTTAACGCCGGCCCATCGGCAGACGGTATCCGAGAGTTGCGCCCTTGCCGCGCTTTGCTCCGAGGCGGCCCGGGGTGAAGAGGCTTTCAAACGGACCTACGAACAGGAACTTCGCAAAACCTTGTCCGCCATTTGCGGCGAGGATTTCGAAGAGGCCGATCTCGAAAAGGCCGAACAGGCCCTGGCGTTTTTCTCCCTTCTTGTCGGTTCCCTCGCGTTGTCCCGCGCCGTTCATTCCAAATCCTTGTCGGATCGATTGCTGGATGCCGGCAAGGCGGCCGCTGCGAAATTGGCCGCGCCGGAGGAGTCATGACATGACCGTCCCATCTTCGGTTCAAACCGCCCGAACATTGGAAGCGTTCCCTTTCCAGACCTTCGACAAAGTCCGCTATGCCGACACCGATCGCCAGGGTCATGTGAACAACGCCGCTTTTTCCACCTTTTTGGAAACCGGCCGAGTGGAATTTCTCTACAATCCCCAAGACCCGTTAGCGGCGGAAGGCGCGTCGTTCGTAATCGCCAATCTCAGCTTGACCTTTCTTTCCGAGATCATCTGGCCCGGGCGGGTGGACATCGGCACTGGCGTTGCGAAGGTCGGCAACAGTTCCTTGCGCCTTTTTCAGGGGAGGGGCATTGTGTGGCCACCTCGGAAACGGTGATCGTGCAAATGAGCGAATCCACCCGGAAGTCGCACCCCCTTTCGGGAAAAGCCAGGGCGTTCTTGATCCGGCATATTTTGGAGTAGCGGTAATGGCGTCGTCTTTGGGAATTCCCAGGGGCGGCCACGCCCGATTGAACAAAGGCGCACCGGAAAGTCCTTCCCTTTTTTCGACAAATCAATGGTGTTGGAAGTAACGGAGGGCGTCGATGGAAAACGTTTTTGTCAGTAAAGTGCTGGAATACACCGGCCCCGGCGTGGTTCCGGTGCTAACCCGCCTGGGTTGCCGGGTCATTGGCCACGATCGGTCCTTCGGGGACCCGGCGAAACGGGCGGAATACGGCGAAACGGGAAATGTCCACCCCATCGCCGCCCAATCGCCGGAAGAAATTGCGGCCGAACTGGAATTGATCGGACCGGTAACCCGATTTGTCTTCAACGACGCCCATCCCAACGCCGCCAAAAATTTCGAGGAAATCGAGGTGGAGGAGTTCCGGGCCGCCTATTCGGCGTTGCCGGAGTTCCCCTTCCGCCTTTGCCAATTGATTCTGCCGGGATTGAAACGAGCAAAGTCGGGGGCCATCGTTTTCATTACTTCGGCCCGGCAACTCCAGCCCGAGCCGGGATTCGCGGTGGCCACCAGCGTCCGCGCGGGCGCCGCGGCCCTGGCCCTGGCGGTGGCCCGGGAGGCCGCACCCTTTGGCATCCAGGTGAACGCCATCCAGCCCAACTATCTCTACAGCGAAATGTACTATCCGAAGGCAAGGTTCATTGACGATCCGGAAGGCAGGGAGAAAATTGCCCGGATTGTGCCGGCCGGGCGGCTGGGGCAGCCGGAGGAATTTGGCGAACTGGTGGCGTTTTACATCTCCGGCCGATCCCCGTTTACCACCGGACAGGTGATCAACTTCACCGGCGGATGGCCCTAACGTCCGCGTCCCGCACTCCTTTGGAAATGGAATCCTGCGGTTTGGCGCGGAACCAAGTTTATCCCGCCGCGATCCACAACTGAAGTAACGTTGCCCCGAACAGCGTCGCCGGAAAATAACTGGCCCGGTTGAACAGGTACATCGCGGCTTCCGGCGTCTGTCGCCGGTAGAATTTTAGCCCCGGTCCCAAAAGCAAAACGCCATCAATGATCGCTATCGCGACGAAAAAGGGGAGGGTGACCGGCGTTCCCGACAGGCTGGGCAGGACCAGGCCGAGAAACACCGCCGCCAGCAGCGTCGCGAAGGCCGCGAACGCCGAAATCTCCCAGCCGTATTCCACCGCGAAGGTCCTTGCGCCCAGCCGCAAATCCTCCTCCCGGTCGGAGCAGTCGTTGGGCAGGTTCTGGCCGCCGATCTCCCAGAAGAAAAAGGTGGCGAACAGTACCAGCAGGAAGAGCCCGTCCGGAGACGGGTCCACCGCGTAAACCGCCGCCACCGCTCCGAGGGTTTTG
This sequence comes from Desulfococcaceae bacterium, assembly GCA_046541515.1. GTDB lineage: Bacteria > Desulfobacterota > Desulfobacteria > Desulfobacterales > Desulfococcaceae > CAYFVR01. Next base: position 6,360 of record JBKHDD010000021.1, on the reverse strand, counting down.
ACCACGCCGTTGACCAGCGTCCGCAACGGGCTGACCCGGAAGAGCAGGCAATAGGCGGCCTCCAGCAAGCATCCGCCCAGGAAAATCAGCGCGCACACCGGATTCAGCAGCCACGCGCCCAGCAGCGCCGCCACGCCCCAGCCCAACGCCCACGCCAATCCCTGGCCATACCCGAGCAACCCCTGCGCCACCGGATGGCGGGCAAGCGCCGCGTCCAGGTCGGGCGCTTCGGTTCGTTCCTCGGCGGTCGCTTCCGCCAGCCGTTCCCGGTCCAACCGCACGTCCACCAGATCGTTCAGCGCATACACGGCGGTATATCCCGCGAAAGCGGTCAGCAGTCCGAGCAGAATAACGCCGGCCGAGGGAAATCCGCCCAGCCACAGACAGGCGGCGAAAGCGGGGGTGGTCATGTCCATCAGGCCGTGGGGGGTGCGGGAGAGGGCGAAGTAGAGCCGAAGGCGCTGGAAAGGCGCCGAAGCGGTAATGATTTTCACGGTTGCATCCTCGACTGCGGGGGAAACGGCCGGCGGCGGCCGGGTTGGTTTTTCGACGAATTCAAAAAAGTTCCGAGTACCTACACCGAGGGGTGTTTTTTCGTCAAGGTTGAATTCCGGTCGCGAAGTTAAGCGGAAACTTGCAATTTCGCCGATTTCATTTCATAGTCGATTATTCCCCGCAAACCCTTTGGACAGCGGTTCTTCCGGTTGAGGAGCGCCATGAAACGCTATGCGGAAAAGTTGAATGCCCTCAAGGAAATGGTCCAGACCGAAGAGGACTTTGGGAAAACCTTCGACTATTTTTTCGATCATCTCGCCGCCGATCCGGAGTTTACGGCCGCCGGGAAAAAGGCCAAGCACACCGTTTTGAAACAACTGATGGGCGTGCTTGGCCGGCGGCTGTTCGGCGATAACGCCAAGGTCTCCTCGATGTTCGTCTTCCGGTTGCCGCGGGAACGGTTTTGTCACGGCAGCTGCCTTCTGGATGGCCATATCGCGGGATTTTTTCTGTTCGAGGAGATCGACAAGGGCATGGCGGGCGTAACGATGTCCCTGGCCGGCGGAATGCACTACGTTCGCTTCTCCACCCCCCGAATTCCCGGAGACAAGGCGGTCATTCCGCCCGACCCGAACAAGAAGCCAACGATTCACTGATCCTCGGGCGCCCGGAACGCCACGCTCATGCCCTTCACCTTCTCTCATCCCGTCCTGGTGCTTCCGCTCTGCAAAACCCGGCCGTTCCTGTTTTCCGCGGCGGTCATCGGCAGCATGGCGCCGGATTTTTATTCTTTTCTGCACCTGTCCACCAACGTCACCTTTGGCCATTCACCCGGGGGAATTCTTCGCTTCTGCCTTCCGGCGGGCCTGGCGGTGTTTCTCCTCTTCCACGGCTTGCTGAAAGAACCAATGGCCTCCCTTTTACCGGAAGGTCATCAACGGCGATTGAAACCGTTTCTGGAGACCCGGTGGCCGACTTCTCTCACTTGCTGGAGTCTGGTCATTCTCTCCCTGCTTTTGGGCGTCTGGTCCCACCTTTTCCTGGATTCGCTGACTCACCGTCATGGTTGGATGGTCCTGAAATTCCCGGTGCTGGCCGCTTCCCTGGGAGAGTTCGGCGGACGCCCTCTGCGGGTCTACGCGCTTCTCCAGCACGGCGGCGGTCTGGCGGGGATGCTTGTTCTTTTTATCGCCTATGTTTGGTGGTATCGGGAGGCCCCCGTAACCACCGATCCCCTTCCTCCATCCATGCCGGCACGCCTTCGCTACGCCATTTTGGGCGGAATGATATTCGCCGCCAATTGGGTTGCCGTTGTTTACGCCGGATACCGGAATCGGACGAACTTGGACATGGTGAATTTCGGCCGGGACGCCGTATTGATGGGCGTACCCGCTCTGCTGGCCGCTTTTCTGGCTTTCAGCGTCGGTTGGCGATTTCACAAGGCGAAGCGGCCGCGTCTGGTCTGCCGGCGCGACGTCCGTATCTCTGGTTTTTGTTTGACGACAAAGGGGCTTTGCCCTATCCTCCCGCGCAAAGAAGTGTTTTTCCGGGAGATGGTGTCGTTTTCCGCCGAAAAATCTTTTCCAACATCAGAAAATGATCCACGATTATGCCCCAAAATATTAATCTCGCCGAAGTGCGGCGATTCGGCGCGGCCGCCCATGCCTGGTGGGACCCCGATGGCGAATTCCGCGCACTGCACGACATCAATCCCCTCCGCCTCGATTACGTGGCCGACCGGACCCATTTGAAGGGTCGGGCGGTCTTGGACGTGGGCTGTGGGGGCGGATTGCTCAGCGAAGGTCTGGCGGCCCGCGGCGCTTGGGTGACCGGCATCGACATGGCGTCCGAGGCCGTTGCCGTGGCCCGGGAACATCAGCGGCTCGGCGGTTTTCGGAACGACTACCGGAGGACCTCCGCGGAGGCCCACGCCTTGGAGAATCCCGGCGGGTACGACGTGGTCGCCTGCATGGAACTGCTGGAGCATGTGCCCGACCCCGGCTCGCTCATCCGCGCCTGCGCCAGCCTGGTTCGTCCCGGTGGCGATGTCTTCTTCGCCACCATCAACCGCAACCCGCTGGCCGGTTTTTTGGTCATCATGATGGCGGAGTGGGTTTTGGGGCTGGTGCCCAAGGGTACCCACCATTACGCCGGATTTGTACGCCCGGAAGAAATCCGCCGGTGGGGCCGCGGCGCCGGCCTTGGCATGAAGGACCTTTCCGGCATGTTTTACAACCCGTTCACCCGGCGCGGCACGCTGACCCGGAATGCCTCCGTTAATTATCTGATGCACTTTCAACGCGTCGGAGACGGCCCGTTTGAAAATTCTCAAACCTTCCGCGCCGAGGGCCGAACCCGCCAGATGATGGTCGCGCCGTTCGAAGAACCGTGATCCGGGCCCGCCTTTTCGGCGGACGTTGGATCTTTCCTCCCGCATCTCCCTTGCCCGACGATCTTCGCCTTTCCCACGAAACGGAAATGGGTTCACGATTCAAATTGAAATGAAGGAGGTTTTGATGGAAATCATCAAGTTCGACGAAAAGGATATCGAAAACCGCCTGGCGAGAATGAGGGACAAGGAGCTGGACGAACTGGCCTTTGGGGCCATCCAGTTGGATAAAAACGGAAAGATATTGTTTTACAACGAGGCGGAAGGAGATATCACCGGCCGGAAGCCCGAGGATGTGATCGGCAAGAACTTTTTTGATGAAGTCGCCCCTTGCACCAAAAGTCCCGAATTTTACGGCCGTTTCAAGGAGGGCGTTGAGAAGGGCCAACTCAGCGCCATGTTCGAATACGTGTACGATTACCAGATGAAGCCCACCAAGGTGAAGGTGCACATGAAAAAGGCGTTGGCGGACGACACCTTCTGGATTCTGGTCAAGCGAGTCGACGTCTGAGCGGTCATCCCGTGTCGTTTCGTCTGAGTTCGGAAGACGTTCATCGCGTTCTCCGGGATATGATTGCCGACCGGTTGGGGCCCCGTAGGAAGCTTTCCCGGCTGGAGGTGGATTTCGCTTCGGGCGACCGTCTGGACGAGCCGCCGGTTTCCATGGATTCTCTGGAGGCGCTGGAAATCGCCGGCGCGGTCAACGAGATGTTCGAGCTTCACCGAACCGGGCTGGAAGACAACCTGTTGCGCCACCGGACCTTGGACCGGTGGATCGACGTGGTGGTTCGGTCTTGGGAGGCCCACCCCGAGGGGATCGTTTTCCGCACTTCCGGCAGCACCGGGGAACCCAAAAAGGTCCGTCATCCGTCGGCGTTCCTGGCCCGGGAGGTCGAGGCCCACGCCGAACATTTCGGCGACCGCCGACGGATCGTGGCCTTCCCCCCCGCCCACCATATCTATGGGTTTCTTTTTTCGGTATTGCTGCCGGAAAAATTGGACGCGCCGGTGCTGGAGGGCTGGCGGATGGGGGCGGGCGCTCTTTCGAAGGCCCTTCGGCCGGGGGACCTGCTGGTGGGGTTCCCCGCCGTCTGGCGCTATCTGTCCGTTTCCCTCCCGGTTTGGCCGGAAGACGTGTGGGGCGTGACCTCCACCGGTCCGATCGACCCGGGCGTGGTCCGGGATCTTTTGGGATCCGGTCTGACCGGCATGACCGAAATTTACGGCTCGTCGGAAACCGGCGGAATCGGGACGCGGGATTCTTTGGAAGAACCGTTTCGGCTGCTGGAGTTCTGGCGGCGAGGGGACGAGGCGTCTCTTGTCCGGACGGGACCCGGCGGGAAAGAGGGCGAAGCGGTTCCCGTTCCCGACCGCCTGGAATGGGAAGGCGAACGCACGTTCCGGCCCGCGGGCCGGCGGGACGGGGCGGTGGTTGTTGGCGGGGTCAACGTGATTCTCGACGAGGTGGCCGCGCGTCTGCGGGTACATCCGCGGGTCCGGGATTGCGCCGTTCGCCCTTTCGAAGAGCGCGGGGAGGTCCGGTTGAAAGCCTTTGTCGTTCCGATGAAGGGGAATCCGCCGGAAGACATCCGTCGGGAGCTTGGGCAATGGATCGCGGAACGGTTTTCCGCGCCGGAGCGTCCCGCTCGGCTCGACGTTGGCGAACGGCTTCCGCGCAATGAGATGGGAAAGGTTGCCGATTGGTAGGGCGGGCTTCCAAGCTTTTCCTCCCTCGGCCAAGGGTTTCATCGCGACGGAGGATGGCGTCGGAAGGGGAGCGCCGGTTTTCGGAATCGGGGGAGGGCCAAATCTCCGCTCGTCCCGATCACGGCCATGGTCAGGCGGGATGCGCAGACCAGCGGGCCGTCTTCATCCGCAATTCGAATGCCCCAGACCTGGGTGGATCGGCCGATGTGAAGGGGCGGGCCGCGCCGGTCGCGGTTCCGCTTCGAACGGGGCGGACGTGGTTGGCGTTGATTTACAGCCCGACGCAGCGATGGGTTGGGGGGCCACGCAGAGGTTTGCGGCCACGCCGCCCAAGGTTTCCGCCAGGGCCGCGGAGGCTCCGCCGCGGCGCATTCCGAAAGGCCGGCGGGCGCGCGAATCCACCGGCATGGTTCCGGAGATAAAATCGTCTCCGATTTCGGCAAGCCGGATGTCCAAATGACGCGCCAGGGTGTTGTCGGACCAGCGGTTCGGCGCCGCCAGATCTGGCCTTTGGCGCCGGATATTCATGGGATTCCGGTTCTCCCGCGGGTTCGCTCCGGTTGATTTTCGGTTTCAGTACCCATATCCGCCGTCGATGATTTCCACCAACCGGTTGTTTTCGAAAATCAGCGTTTGGGTAAACCGGCTCGGGCCGAAGTTGTAAAACCACTCCTCAATGTCCACGTAGTAGACGCAAGTGTCGTAGGCGCGGCCGTAGCCGTCCCGTCGAAAGTGGCGGTTGCCGCCCCGATGCCGCCGCCGGTACTCCCGCCCGGCCACGCAGCCGCGTTCCACCCGCTTTTCCGGCCGTTTTTCCACCCAGGTCGGCTCTCCGCAATGGTTCAGAATTTCCGCCTTGCTGCCGCCGATTTCGATGACCCGCCCGCCGCACCGAAGCGCATGGGCCGGAGGCGGCGACAAGCTGGCGGCCATCCAGATTCCCAGCAACAGCGGAAGCAAAATATGGTTTCGCATAAATCGTTCCCCCCGATCCGGGCCATGGCGCCGGCAGGCCGTGTGGCATGGACCCATGGGCGCTGGAACCGTCGGCGTTAATCTTTTCCGATTTTTTTCCTCTTTGGCCATCCGCCTCGCCATGGAAAAGAGAGTAGGCTACTTCCGGCGGGGTGTCAAACTCCGCCTGGCCCATGCAAGTCCAAGCCCGAGGCGACGTGTTCCGCGGACAAGAAGAGAGGGAAGATCATGTTTCCTCCCGTCGCCGTCCCCACAAAAAAAGCCCGGAGGGCGAAAACCCTCCGGGCCGAACGCTTCAAATCAAACGGGAATCGGCGGTTAGAACAGGCCGGAAACCTTTCCGGTCTCGGTGTCCACGTCGATTCGCCGGAAGGCCGGGTTGGAGCTGGTGCCCGGCATCAGGCTGATGGTTCCCGCGCAGGGGCAGAGGAACTTTGCGCCGGAGTAGATGAGCACGTCGCGGATGGGCAGCCGCCATCCCTTGGGCACGCCCTTCTTGACCGGGTCGTGGGACAGGGACAGGTGGGTCTTGACCATCATGGTGGCGAAGTCGGCGTATTTGGGATCGTTCTCCAGCATCTCGGCCTTGGTGTTGGCCTCGGGGGACCAGTCCACGCCGTCGGCGCCGTACACTTCCTTGGCGATGACGTCCACGCGGTCGCGCAGCTTCATTTCCAGCGGATAGAGGAAATCGAAATCGTTGCCCTCTTTGCAGGCGTCGATGACCGCGTCGGCGAACTCCAGGGCGCCGTCGCCGCCCTTTTCCCAGTGCTTGGACTCGGCGCAGCGGGCGC
>JBKHDD010000020.1:0-45737 GCA_046541515.1 Desulfococcaceae bacterium | reverse complement strand
GAGGAACCCGCAAAAATGTACGGGTACCTCCAGGAAAGAATTTGGCTCATCGGCGTGGTTTTGAAGCGAAAAAAGGATACGGCTATGAGCACAGCGACTTGCAAGACATTGATCTTCATAAGTTGCAGCATAAACACGAGGGCTACTAATGAGCTGGAATGTGTCTGATAAAGAGTACGAATCGGTAATAGTGCTTTCAGGAGAGAAAAGGTACTCCTATTTTATTAAAAAGGTTGCTGACTGGGAGGAGGTGTGGAGTTTGCGCAATCAGGACGGCTGGGTTTTGGCGGCAGATGCGTCTGGATTACAGGTGATACCGGTTTGGCCGCACGAGCGATATGCTAAGGCGTGCCTAACTCAAGAATGGCAGGATTGTAATCCTGCGGTGATTGATTTTGACGTATGGATGCAAAGATGGATACCCGGTATGATTCAAGATGGTCGTCGAGTTGCAATTTTTCCAACGCCAGATGACAAAGGGGTCGTTGTAGAACCGATTCGTCTTCAGGACGATTTAAATGATGAGTGCGAGCAATACGAATGAAGATTGCCCACTGCCTGTGGGGACAACCGGTTAATACTACCGCCACTGCCGCCTGGACCTCTCCCAAAAAGTCGTGGCGGAAACCGACGGCTACGACGCCCTGATCCAGTCCGGCGGCTTCGACGCGGACATCGCCGTGCTCTTCAACTTCATGGACATGTCCGCCGAAGGCAGCGACCTGGAAAAAGCGCCGCCCGCCCATCGGGCCCGGGCCGAACGGGTTCCCCGGAAATTCCCCGTGGTGGAAATCCCGCTTTGCGCCAAAACCGGCGGGGACCAACTGCTGCGCGGCCGGATCATCAGCAACCGCCATTTCCGGCTGGCCACGCTCCATTCCGAAATCACCGCCCGGCTGAAACACCCCCACGTTCCCGCCGACCGCCGCCATCTGGTGGTCTGCGAGGGCAGCTACGCCCCCTGGACCCACATCGTGAACCATCTCCACCAAAACGCCACCTGGGTGCTTTGCCTGGACCCGGCCGTGGACGAACGGCTCGTCGCCCACGACGAACGGCCGGACGCCGCCGCGGCCAAGCGGAACATCATCGGCTTCGCCTCCGGCGTGGGCGTCCACGGCGAGCTGAACTTCACCGTCTCCACCGAGCGGGCCAGCCTGGGCGATTTGAAGCGGAAGCTGCAAGAGCGGCTCAACACCATTTTCGGTCCCTGGGACGCCAAACGGTGGGAGGCTGCGGCAGAGCTGTTCGTGGGGGAGGCCCGGGGCCTTTCGGGGTTGTCCCTGGTGCAGGCCACCGGCAGCAAGGACGAGCAGGTGCGAAACTTGATCGGCTTCGGTTTGGCGCGCCACTGCCGGCCCGCGCCGGAAACCGGGGATATGCTGTTTCTCTGCGACGAGCTGGTGGTGCTGGACACCTTTTACCACTGGTTCGACAGCGTGGAGGACCAGGACGACCGGTATCCCGACCTGCTGCGGCTGGAGGCGGCCGTGGACGCGGACGACCGCGTCCGGGTTCGGGCCACCCTGCTGGAGTGCAAGGTTTCCAACAACGTGCTGCGCCATCTGGAAACCGCCCGCACCCAAATCGAAAACGGGCTGCACCATCTGATGGCCCGGTTTCGGCCCCGGCGGAGCGACCGGGCCATGCGCTTCGACCAGCGGTTCTGGTGGTCCCAGTTGCAGCGGCTGATCGCCAACAAATCGGTGGTGAAGGGCGCCGACCGAAGCCGGGCCACCGCCGCGCTGGAGGCGCTGGGCAACGGGGCGTTCTCCATCGCCTGACCAACCGGCACCTGCTCATCTTCGGGAAATCCGGCGTGGGCAAGACCTACGCCATCCAGACCCTGCTGTTCGAGCTGTCCCGGGCGGGCCAGAACGCCGTCATCGTGGACTATACCGACGGCTTCCTCTCCGAGCACATCGAGCCGCCCTTCCGGGACGCCTGCGCCCCCCGCAGCCACTTCGTCATCCAGCAGCCGCTTCCGGTCAACCCGTTCCGGCGGCAGCGGTCGTTGCTGGACGGCATGGAATACCGGGAAAAGCCGTTCATCGTGGCGGGCCGGGTGACCAGCGTCATCAACTCGGTCTATTCCTCCCTGGGCGAACAGCAGCAGGCCCTGCTCACCAAAACCATCCAGAACGGAATCCGGGAGATGGGCGACCGCTTCGATTTCCCTGCCTTGCTGGACCGGCTGGAAGGCGGGGACAAGGCGGGCCAGAATCTGGCCAACAAGCTGACGCCGCTGGTCAACATGGAGCTGTTCGCATCCGGCGCGGAAAACGCCTGGGACGATTTCTTCCGCAACGAGGAGAACCGGGTCAACATCCTCCAGCTCTCCAAGATTCCCAAAGACCTCCAGCGGATCGCCACCGAGTTCATCCTCTGGGACCTTTACGACTACGCCACCTCCAGCGGCAACAAAAACAACCCGCTGCCCATCGTCCTGGACGAAATCCAAAACCTGGACCACCGGCTGGACGCCCCGCTGGGCAAATACCTGACCGAGGGCCGAAAGTTCGGCATTTCCCTCGTCCTGGCCACCCAAACCCTCAGCAACCTCAAATCCGACGAGCGCGACCGCCTCTTCCAGGCCTCCCACAAACTCTTCTTCCGCCCCGCCGAAACCGAGGTCAAGGAATACGCCCGAATCCTGGAGCAATCCAGCGCCCAAAAAGCCGACACCTGGATCGCCCGCCTCAACAAACTCAACAAAGGCGAATGCTACTCCCTGGGCCCGTCCATGAAGCAATAAGGCGGGAAACTCGAAAACCGGGCGGAGAAAATCAAAGTGGCGGCGTTTGGGGAGCGTGGGGCGAGCTGAACCCATTCCAAGCCCCGGATGGGGCGGGACATACCAGACCCGGGCTAACGCCCGGGGCGGAGGGGGGAGAAGAAAACCGGGCGTTCAAAATCAAAATGGCGGCGTTTGGAGAGCGAGGGAGAGGTGAACCAAACCCAAGCGCCGGGCCAATGCCCGGGGAGGCTGCTCGGAGAAGTGGTTGGATGAAAACGAGGGGAACAACCGAAAACGCCCCTTTCCGCTCTCGCTGGGAATCCGGAAAGGGGCATTTGTCTACAACGGGGATTGGCAAAAAAGGCTGCGCAGGGATAAAAAAATCCTTCTAAAAACATTTGGTTACGCGACTCTTTGCACCGTCCAATAATTGAGATCGACCTGATACGCCGATTCCATGCATTTCTGCGCGAGGGCTTTGTTGGCCTTGTGGGCAGCATGATAACCGAGAAAAAACAAGGCGATGGCGACACATATCGAAATCGGAAGCGTCAACAAAATGCCGATTCCGCCGGAGAGGACATTCACGAGGAAAAAACCCGCCGTGAGGATTGCAACGTTTATGAATGTGATGCCGGCCATTATCGGTTTTCCGCAGTACAAGTACCCGGCGCCGGGCAAAAACATATTTAGCAGGGCGGAAGAAAATGCGTTTTTTTTGATGATTTCATAGGCCAATCGGTTTTTTACCCGCGTAAGTTGACTGTCTTCGTTATCGACCACCGCCGGCAAATCTTTTTCCATTACCATTGGTTGTGATTCTTCTTGAGAACTCGCTGCTTCCAGCGCTTCCATTTCGGAAGTTTCGCCATCGGTTTCTTCCAGGATTGATTTTTCTGCCGACTCATTGAGCATTTTGGCCTCCAGTTCTTTGGAATGACATTAATTTTCGCCGAATAAATTTGACCCGTACAAACAAAAAAAGCCGGGATGCAAATGGAAATCCATCAGCAACCCGGCGATCTCTTCCCAGAAAGACCCGTGGCTTTCCGTCCCAGCCTTACGGCAGGTTTGGCTTTTCATTTTGGTGCGGCAATCCAGAAGAAATTTTTCTTTAATACATCAATCAAGAAAAGTCAATTTTTTTTTAGCGCAATGATGGGTGTCGTAATCCTTTACTGTTGGACTAAAGATACAATGTTCCAGTTTAATTATTTGAAATAATAAAAAAATTTAATTTGAACATCGTCAACCAAAATGCCGCTCCATTGCGGACATACGCTGTAAAAAGTATTTTATCCATGAATATTAATAAGTTATTCTTGTATCGAAACAGACCGAATGACCTTTCATTTCAAAGCAATAAATCAATCCCCAGGCCCTGGAAGGGCGGCCGCATATCAGGTCCGGGCCAATGCCCGGGGAGGCGGCATGATTTCCCTTGCGAATGGTCGGACTTGGCGGCTAATGTTAGGTTGTTTTCCGGAAACGGGATTGGAAGCGTTCTGAATTTCGGTTCCAACCTTCCGCAGTGGAGATCGGCGCCAATGCAAAATGAAATCATTTTCATGGTCTCGAATTCCCCCGAAGGCGGCTTCGAAGCCCGCGCCTTGGGGCACGGCATTTTTACGGAGGCGGATTCCATGGATGAATTGAAGGCGATGATTCAGGACGCGGTGGCCTGCCATTTCGATGATGACAAGCGACCCGCCGTTATTCGGCTTCATTTTGACAAAATGGAGGCTGCCCCGGAGGACGGTCCCCCTTTCCACGACCTCGACCATCTGTTCGGCCGGTGGACCGAAGAGGAATTTCAGCGGATTCAGGGGAAAATTGACGAGGAGAGAAGAATCGATCCGGAACTGTGGAATTAATCCGGACCAAAGGGCGTAAATGGAGTAAGTAATGGAAGGATCACACGAGGACAATAAATACCGGGAAATCGTAAATCGTTACGACCGGGGCGAAATCTCCCAGGGCAAAGCCGCCGAACTCGCGGGTCTGTCCCGCGCCGATTTCCTGGCTCTGCTGAGTCGGTTCCAAGTTTCCATCATCCAGTATTCCGAGGAAACTCTTGAGCGCGAACTCCGCAACGCCCGCCAGCCTTGCTCCAATCCCGACGAACCCTGCTGCCGTTCACTTTGGGATTCCCAATGAACAATCGTGCCGGATTGGCCAAGGCGTATGCGATACGCCCCTACAAAATTTCGCCAAAATGAACGGTACTGCGACCCCCCACCCATGAAAAAACGCTACATCCTCCTCGTCATCGTCGCCTTGATCTGTCTCACGATCGTCGTTTTGTTCCGGATGACGACCGACCGGATCGGCAAGCGCCTGGATCAAGCCGGCGACGCCACCGCCCGCATCGCCGAGGCGTTCCAAAAAGGCGAGGTCGCCACCCTGTGGGAAAGCTACGTCGCCGAAACCGAGGGGACCAACCACCTTCAGGTCGCCCGGCTCCAAACCGTGGAAACCGTCACCCGCACCGACAAGAAGACCATCGCTTGGGACATGATCGAGCTGCCGGACCTCACCATCCGGATGGAAGCGCCGGTGGAGTACGTGTTCTATCTGGACCTGGAGGGTTCCTGGGAGTTCTTCTGGAATGAAAACGAGGGCGGAATCACCGTCCTCGCTCCCAACATCCGCCACAATCGCCCCGCCGTGGACGTCTCCAACCTGCGGTTCACCACCCTGGAAGGCAGCCTCCTTCGCCGGGAAAGGCCCGCGCGGGTTCGGTTCGTCCGCGACATGACCCGCCTCCTGCGTTCCAAGGCCGGCGAGAAAATCCCCGAAATCCGCGAAACCGCCCGGGACGAAGTCCGCACCTTCGTCCAAAACTGGTTCGTGGCCCTGGCCTTCCCAAACGCCCCAAACCCGCCGCCCGTGGACGCGGTCTACTTCGCGGACGAAACCCCGCCGGAAACCCTTGGGGCGGGCCGCTCGGAGCGGGTGCCGGCGGAATAAGCCAAGACAGGATTCCATTCCGCCGGATTGCCGCGTCCGACCCCGGCGTCCCCGCCGATTCGGTTGTCCTCCCAGCCCGCCGAGGACGCCCCGTTTTCCAAAAATTCCTTCCTCCAACCAGATTTCCGCCTCTTCCGGGTCCCCGCGTATGGGAATGTCCGTTGGATATCCGGCTGAAACGCCTTATGTTTTCCAAAACGGATCCGGTGAACCGGCTCGTGGGTCCTGTTTTCATCAGATGAACCGGAGCGTTTGACGCCTTGTCTCGCCTCCGTTGTTTTTTCGGTGGAATTGGTTGGAGGAATTCTTCGGAGAGGGGGGACGCCGGGAAAGGAGGTCGCAATGAAAAACGAGCGCTTTTTATGGCGGATTTCAATCGTCGCCTTTATTTTTCTCGCGGGATGCGCGGCCCCGCGGACCACGCTGCATTTTGGCGGCGGAGGGGAAGGGCTGGACGTGTACGCCGACGGCGAATTGCTGGGCCAAACCCCGCTGCGGGTTTCCGCCGACGCGGTCTGCGGAGGCCGGATGCCCTGCGAACTGGTTCTGGTCCCCAAAACCGGGGAACCGGTCCGCCTGATCATGGACCGCTGGGACCGCATCGCCCGGCCGGAAGTCCGCCGAAAAGTCACCCCGGAAACCAACGGCCTCGGCGGCTATTTCTTCATCGCCACCAGTCCAGGGCCCGGGCCGCGATATCTTCCGGTTCCCGCGCCGATGCTGGTGCGAGCGGAGTGAGGGAAGCCCGGCCTTACCGAATTTCTGGGAGACGGTTGGGTCACTTCTTCGATAAACGCCGCGGCGTCCACAATCTGGATGCCATGAAAGTGCTTGAGATTCCGAAGATGGGGATATCTGGAGACGATGAAGTCCGCTCGCATTTCCAGGGCGCAAGCCAGAAATTTGTTGTCGTCGGGATCATCGACCAGCCGGTCGACCCGGTATCGATCCCGGGATATGACCGCCTTGCGGAAAACCAGCCGGAAAAAACGGCGAACGATTTCATCATCGACGGGAAAATGTTCGCGGATGCGCGGGCAGATCAATACGCGGACGACCTCTTTCAGGATTTCCACCGATGTGATCAGTGCGAAGGATTCATGGACCCAAAGGTCCATCAGTCGGCCGGAGATGGAATCCCTGGAAAACAGGCCGCTGACGAACAAATTGGTATCGACAACGGCTCGGGGCCTGCGGGATTCCGCGGCGGAGGGTTAATCGGCGTTTCGAACGGCGGAAACCGCTTCGTTCACGATTTGATCAATCTCTTCGGCGGAATGCAGATCGCCCCTCCGTCGGAATTCCGCCATGACCGACGCCATTTCTTCCCGCCACGAGGCCTCGGCATTTTCCATGGCGGGGATCAGGCGCTGGTTTGAAAGGATTTTTTCCAGCAGAGATCGAATCGCCGATCTCTCCGAATCCGGCAGGCGGGAAAGCCGCTCAAACTGGGAGCGCAGGACCGGGTCCGGAAAAGGAGCCGGCCTGTTATTTCGTTCGTTCTCGTCAAAAAGGAGTTCATCGGCGGAAACGCCCAGGGTCCGGGCGATGCTCCGGAGAACATCCAGGGAAGGCGACTGGCCGCCGGCTTCATAACCCCGGACTGCGGACAGGCCAACGCCAATTTTTTTGGCGAAATCCTGCTGACTGTACCCCTTTTCGCGCCGGATGCGGGAAAGGGTTCGGGAAAATTCCATGGCGAACCTCCGAGGGAAAACCGGTTCGGAATTGTAAAATAATGGTCATTCCGGTTTCGGGAAAGCAAGCCCGCGTTTCTAAAAAGTGCGCTTCCCCACTGAAATTGAAGGCGGCCGATCGACCCAAGCTCGCCGGGAATGATCCGGAAACCCGTTGACAAGGCCCCGGGGCGGGACAATGCTGGTGCCATGGATCGACAACCCAAAACGCAAAACAGGGAGCATTGAATGCCGCCTGCCTCTCCGGCCCGGGCCTATCGCCCGGGCGAAGAAATCGCCAACAGCGTCACCCACGGGATCGGCGCCGGCTTGGCGATTGCCGCCCTGGGCGTCCTCACCGCCTTCGCCAGCCGATTCGGCGATGCCTGGCATGTGGTGAGCGTCAGCATTTACGGCGCCACGCTCATCCTGCTCTACACCGCCTCCACCCTGTACCACGGCATTCCGCTGCCCCGGGCCAAGGCGGTGTTGCGGGTGTTGGATCACGTCGCCATCTTCCTGCTCATCGCGGGCACCTACACGCCGTTCACTTTGGTCAATCTCCGGGGGCCGTGGGGCTGGACGCTCTTCGGGCTCATCTGGGCGCTGGCGGCCTTCGGAATCGTGTTCGAACTGACCCCGCTCCGCCGGTTTCAGCGGGTCTCTCTGTCGCTGTACCTGGGCATGGGCTGGGTGGTGGTGGTGGCGATTCGCCCGATGTGGCAGGCGGTGGCGCCGGGCGGGCTGATCCTCCTGGCGGCGGGGGGACTCTGCTACACGCTGGGCGTGATTTTTTACGTCTGGCGCCGGCTGCCCTATCATCATGCGATCTGGCACCTTTTCGTGCTGGGCGGCAGCGTCTGCCATTTCTTCACCGTTTTGTTTTACGTGATCCCGTTGGGGGGTTGAGTCGGGGGATGGGCTTCCTCCCATTCCGTTTGATTTGGAACCTGGGAACCATGGCTGGGAAGAATCCAATTCGGCCCTGGTCGGGGCGAATCCCATTCGCCCTTTTTCGGAATCCATGTAAAAACCGGGTTGGGAACCCGAAACAAAGGGGAAATTCGACGACCCCCAATCATCCGAATCCGAAGGGAAGGAAGGTTTGCATGGGATTTGATCGCTGGTTATTGATGAGCGCGCTTCTGCTTCTCATGCTCTACCCGGTGGCCTGCGCCCGACCGCCCGAAGGAATGCCCCGGCCCGGCGGAATGGGCCGACCCGAACCCGAGCCGGTGACCGAAGCCGATTATCGCATCTTCGACGGCGAGGGCAATCCGTCATCCCTCTCCGCCGTGGTGGACGCGGCGGCGGATGTTTCGGTCGTGTTTCTGGGCGAAGAGCACGGAAACCGGGTGGGCCATCATCTCCAATTGGAGCTGTTTCGACAATGCCACGAGCGGTACGGGGCCGAGCGGCCGGTGGTGCCGGCCATGGAAATGTTCGAGCGGGACGTGCAACTCGTGATCGACGAATATCTGGGCGGGTACATCACCGAGCGCCATTTTCTCCGGTCGGCCCGCATTTGGCCGGGATATCGCACCGACTATCGACCGGCGGTGGAATACGCCCGGGAACACGGACTGCGGGTGCTGGCGTCCAACGCGCCCCGCCGCCACGTCAACCGGGTCGGCCGCCTGGGGCGGGAGGCCCTTCTGGAGCTGCCGGCGGCCTCTCGGGTTTTTCTGCCGCCGCTGCCCTATCCCGAGGCGTCCGAGGCCTACCGCGCCCGGTTTCGCGGGTTTTGGGAAGGCGTGGAAGCCCACGCGGCGGAATCCGAGGATGAAACCTCCGAGACGGCGCCGGACCCGGAGGCCGAGGCCGAAGCCCGAGCGGAGTTTGAGCGATTCCTTTCGGCCCAGTCGCTTTGGGACGCCGCCATGGCCCACACGGTGGCCGGGGCGTTGGCGAAAAACCCGGACGCCCTGGTGGTCCATTTCAACGGCAAATTCCACTCCGCCGCCGGTCTGGGCATTCCCGAGCACCTGGGTCAATACCGGCCGGGGACCGATTTTCTCACTTTCACCATTTCCGCCTCGTCCACCTTTCCGGAATTCGATCCGGAGCTGGCCGGGGAGGGGAATTTCATCGCGGCGACGAATCCCGAACGGTCCCGGCGGGCCATGGGGGCGCATCCGTGAGGGACGTTCCCCATTTCGATGGTAAGCGATTGGCCGCCAAACCCGTTTCCATGGAAAAAATTTAATATTCATTTCGGTGGATTATGTGAAGGGGCCTATCGCATGCGCCCCGGCCCATCGGACGCCTTCGCCCATTTGAAATTTCAACATGAACCCCAGAGGGCCAACCAACTTCCGCTTCAAAATTCGAAACCGGCTCCGCCCATTTTTTTCGGCCCGAACGAAGGGAAAGAAACCCATGACCGCCATCCACGTTTGGATCGTCATTGCCGCGTTTCTCTGGATGGGATTTTCGGGGCCGGGGTCCGTGGGCGCGGCGGAGATCTATTTCTGGACCGACGAGAACGGCGTCCCCCACTTTTCCAATGTGCGGCCGGAAGAGCCGGCGGACGTCGCCGGAAAGCTGCGGGAGCTGCCCCACGACCCGGCGGCTGCCGCCCGGCGGGAACGGGCGATGGAGGCGGCGGCGGCCCGACGGGCCGAGGAACGGCGGGAGCGCGAGGTTCGGGAACTGCGGGAGGCGGTGGAACGGGCCGAAGCCGCGGCCCGTGCCGCCGAGCGCCACGCCGAGGAGGCCCGAAGGTTGGAGGCGTCCCGGGAGACGGCGCCGGAGGACGACGAACCCGACCGTATCCGATACCGCGTGCCCATCGGCCTTTACCGCCACCCGCCGATGGTCGGCCGAAGCCATGGCCATCCGGTTTTGGGAATCAACCCGCCTCCGCCCCCCGAGAATCCCGAAACTTCGGATGGCCAATTCCGCGGAAGCCGCCATCCGCGTCGTCCCCGGCCGAACGACCCGCCTCGCCGCCCGCGGCGGGACCGCCGCCGTCCCCGCCGCTCCCACCCGTTTTGCCCACTCTGTCCCGTCCCCGGCGGCCCTTGAGCCGGTCGGGCCGCCTTCCCCAACGGCAAATCCACTTGGTTGAACAAAAACGTCCTTTTTTTGGGGATTTCAAGACAAATTTGTAATTCAATCATCGCTTTTTTTTCGCAGCATTTTCCGCAAAAAAGTTTTGTTTTCAAATGGATATCGTCTCATTGCATTGAATGGCACGCCGGTTGCTATGTTTACTTTCAGCCGGACTCGCCCCAGGCGGGCGATGCCGGTCCGGACCATCGACCCAACGCCAATCCCGGATCCAATCCACGCCAAAGGGTGCGCCAAACGATGCCGACATCGGAAGCGAACGCGTACGAAACCCTCTCCCGAAGGCTGCAAAGCGGACGCCAGGCCCTCCATTCCCAATTCCTCCGGGAGCGGCCCGCCGATTTTCTGGAACAAAACGCCCGTCTGCTGGACGACTATTTTCGCGACAGCTTCGAGTCCAGCATGGTGGGGCCGCGCATGGGGATCAACAAAAATCCCTACGCCATCGTCGCGCTGGGCGGATATGGCCGAGGGGAGCAGTGCGTCCATTCCGACGTGGATGTCCTCTTCCTGTTTAAAAAGGAGATTCCCGAGCGGGCCGAAGCGCTGATTCAGGAGATGATTTTTCCGTTGTGGGACATCGGCCTGGACATCGGCCACGCGGTGCGCACCCTCAAGGACTGCATTCGGCTTTCCGGCCAGGATTACGAGGTGCTCACCTCCCTGTTGGACGCCCGGTTTCTCTGCGGCATGTCTCCGCTGTTTTCCGACATGGTCAACGCCCTGCGCGAAAAGGTGGTCTACCGGCGGGCGCACAAAATCGTGGATTGGCTGGTGGCCGCCAACGAGGAGCGTCACCGGCTGTTCGGCGATTCCGCCTATCTGCTGGAGCCCAACCTGAAGGAAGGGCAGGGGGGGCTGCGGGACTACCACACCATGCTGTGGCTGGGCCAGATCAAGTTCGGTCTCAAGCAGCCCCGGGACTTCGAGTTTCAAGGCTACCTTTCCCACGAGGAATTTCAGGAGCTTCACGCCGCCCTTCGGTTCATCTGGAACGTGCGGAGCGGCCTCCATTTGCGGGTGGGGCGCAAGTACGATCAGCTTCATTTCGAACATCAGGTGGGCCTGGCCGAAACCTTCGGCTACAACGATCCGGACCCCGACCGCGAAGTGGAGCGGTTTCTGGGCGATCTGCACGGTCATATGGAGCGGATCAAGCAGCACCATCTCCTTTTCCTCCACGAGATGCGCCGAGCCAAAAAAGGGGGCAAAAAGCGGAAGGAAGCGCCGCCGGAAACGTCGGTGGAGGGGTTGCTGGTCCGCAAGGACGCCCTGACTTTCGATGCCCCCGAAACCCTCATCGACCGGCCGGTGCTCCTGGTCCGGATTTTCGAGGAAAGCGCCCGGCTGGGGCTGCCCCTGGACGCGGAAGCCCGTCGCCTGGTGCGGGAATTCGCCCACCTGGTGGACGAGCGCCGCCGCCGCGATCCCGAAGTGGTGGCCGCCTTCGAACGGATTCTGCTGCGGCCCTCCCCCGACGCCTTCAACGTGCTCAACGAGATGGTCACCACCGGGTTTTTCATCCGGCTGCTGCCCGAGCTGGCCGGCGTGGTGGACCGCATCGAATACGACACCTACCACGTCTATCCCGTGGACCGGCATCTGTTGCGCACGGTCCGGACCATCAAGCAGTTCGGCACGTCGGAAGATTCTTCCGGAGACGACCTTTGCGGCGCGCTGTACGCCGAGCTGGAGAACCGCCTTCCGTTGCTTTGGGCGGCGCTGCTCCACGACGTTGGCAAAAACCAGCCCGGCGCGGACCACGCCCGCCAGGGGGCGGCGGTGGCCCGGGAAATGCTGACCGAACGGGGCTACCCCGAGGCCGACGTGGACACGGTGGCCTTTCTGGTGCGGGAGCATCCCTTTTTGGGCCACATGGCCACCCGCCGGGACGTGGAGGACGAGGAAACGCTTTTGGCCTGCGCCCGAAAAATCGAGACCCCGGAGCGGTTGCGGATGCTGTACCTGCTCACGGTGGGCGACCGCATCGCCACCGGCCCCAAGGCATGGACCGAGTGGACGGCCATTCTGCTGCGGGACCTGTTTCTCAAGACCCTTCGAATTCTGGAGCGGGGCGATCTTAACGGGCGGCAAGTGGTGGCGGCCACCGAACGGAAGATCGACGAGGTGCTCAACGGAAAGCGGACCGATCCGGCCTCCCGCGAGGCGATGAAGGCGTTGTTCCGGCTCATGTCGCCCCGTTATCTGGTGTACACCCCGGCCTGGGAAATCCGTCGCCACATCGCGCTGTTCCAGCGGATGGAGGATCGGCCCTTCGTTTGGGACGTCGAGCGCCACGACGAAACCGACGCCCGGACGGTGCGGCTGTGCGCCCCGGACGTTCCCGGCGCCTTTTCCCGCATCGCCGGCGTTCTCGCGCTCAATCGCATCGAGGTGCTGGACGCCCAGGTCCACGGGTGGCGGAACAACATCGCCATTTTCGTGCTTCGGGTCTCCCCGCCCCCCGACCCCCTGTTCGAAGAGGAACGCTGGGCCCGGGCCGGCCGCGAACTGCAAAGCGCGCTGGAGGGGAAGCTCGACATCGCCCAGTCGATGGAGGAACGGTTCGACCCGGAACCCGGCGACGACACGCCGGCGGCCCGGCGGATGGAGACCCGGGTCAACGTGGACAACACCAGTTCGCGCTTTTTCAGCATCGTGGAGGTCTTCACGCCGGACGCGCCCGGCCTGCTGTTCCGGTTGACCGACGCCCTCTACCGCTGCCGGCTGGACATCTGGAGCGCCCAGATCGCCACCACCGCCCACCAGGTGGTGGACGTCTTTTACGTGCGGGATTTCGACGGACGCAAACTGGACGCGCCCGGGCAGGTGGAACGGCTCACCGCCGCGATCAAGGCGGTGTTGCCGGCCGAGACGGGGGCGGAATCGGAAGCCCCCGTCTCCCGCCAAATGGCCCAATAGGTCGATTTGCATGAATTTTCATGCCGGGAAGACACCCCCCTGCACCCCGGGGGGATTGTCTTGTTGTTTCCCCCTTGAGGGGGGCGGGGGGATGTTTGGGGCTTCGGTATCGGCATTTCCGCAAACCGCCCAAGTTCCGCCCTCGCCCGTTGGCGGGGCCCATTTCATTTTCCACCTCGTCGGCGTTTCGGCCCGAACCTTGGCATTTTCCGGAATCGCGCCGGCGAGCGGCGATTGCGGCATTCCCAAACCGTTGCCCATTCAAGTGGTTTCCATTATCGGAACGGCGTTGTATACGGCGGCGGGGACCGCCGCCGCGGAATCCGTCATCCGCCTGGCCGCGGGCGGCCCGCGGGTGGCCCGCGGGTGGATCACGACGACGAGGTCAAGGGGCTGGACAACGCGATTCACGGCGAACTCGCCTTTGAAATCGAATTCTAATCCGCGTTCTTCCGAGGGCGGCGGATTCCGCCGGTCCGGCCGAGCCTTCCATTGGGGCGGCCTCGGCCCGGGACGGCGGCCTCCAACGCCGATGAAGGACCATCATCCACACAGGAGGGTCGTACGATGAAGAAAATCGAAGCCGTCATTAAACCGTTCAAGCTGGACGACGTGAAGGAGGCGCTGAACGAAATGGGCATTCAGGGAATGACCATTTCAGAGGTAAAGGGCTACGGCCGTCAGAAAGGCCACAAGGAAATTTACCGGGGGGCCGAGTACGTGGTCGATTTTATTCCCAAGGTGAAGATCGAAGTGGTGGTGGAGGCCAGCTGGGTGGACCAGGTGGTGGAGAAGATCCAGCAGGCGGCCCACACCGGAAAACTGGGCGACGGAAAAATTTTCGTGCTGCCGGTGGAGAAAGCCGTCCGGGTGCGGACCGGCGAAAAGGGAAAAGACGCCATCTGAGCCCCCTTCGCCGTCCCCGCCCGCCGTCCCGCCGACCGGCCGGCCTCCCGACGGGGGAGACCGGCCGGTTTGCGTTTTCCCTGAAAGACCCAATTTTTTTCCTTGGAAAGCCGTTTCGAAAAGGTCGAGAATCCATTGCAAACCAATGGATTTTTCGAATTCCGATCTCCCTCGATTCCGCCCGATTTTTCCGCGTCCATTCCCCGCTTTTCGTTGGTTCCCTTCCCCTTTTTTAGGCCGGATTTCATCTTTTTTTCGATTTTCGGGCCAAATCGGCCCTCTCGCCTTGACTTGGTCTCGAAAAATTTTTATTTGTGAAAATTCAGTCCCCTCACCGAAAAAATGCCGTGGGGTTTCCATGGCGTTCGGCCCCGGCCCCGTCGGTTGGCCTTCCCATTCCGGAAACCGGCGACCGACAGCGTTCTTCCCCAACCCGCTCACTCCGAAATCCGAAAGCGACCATGAAGCCGATTCTTCGAGATATGATCGAAACCGCCGCACGCAAGGCCCACGAAAGCGGCGCGCTGCCCTCCGGGGAATTTCCGCCGGTGGAGCTGGACGCCCCCAAGGCGGACGCCCACGGCGATCTGTCCACCAATTTCGCCATGATCATGGCCAAGCCCCAGCGGATGGCTCCGCGAAAAATCGCCGAGGCGATTCTGGCCCACCTGGAGGACCCGGAAGGCGTTTTGGAAAAAACCGAAATCGCCGGACCGGGATTCATCAATTTTTTCGTCCGTCCGGCCGCCTGGCTGCCGTTGTTGCGCGAAATCCACGCCGCGGGGGAGCGCTACGGCGCGTCGGAGACGGGCGAAGGCGTTCGGATTCAGATCGAATTCGTCAGCGCCAATCCCACCGGACCGCTTCACGTGGGCCACGGCCGGTGCGCGGCGGTGGGCGACAGCGTGGCCCGCGTCCTGGCCTTCTGCGGCTTCGACGTGCAGCGGGAATACTACATCAACGATTCCGGCCGCCAGATTCGCACCCTGGGCGCGTCGGTGTTCGCCCGGTATCGCGAGTTGGCCGGCCAAAAGGTGGAATTCCCCGAGGACGGCTACCGGGGCGACTACATCGTCGACCTGGCCCGGGAGATTCATGGGGATCGGGGGGACGCCCTGCTTTCCCTGTCCGAAGACGAGGCGGTGGGGGAATGCGCCCGCTACGCGGCGGGGAGCATTTTGGCCGGCATCCGGTCGGACCTGGCCGAATTCGGCGCGACCTTCGAGAACTGGTTCAGCGAGCAGAGTCTTTACGACGCCGGGAAGGTGGATGCGGCCATCGCGGATTTGAAGGCCCGGCAACTGGCGTACGAGGCCGACGGCGCCCTCTGGTTCCGGTCCACCGATTACGGCGACGAAAAGGACCGGGTGGTGGTCCGGGCCAACGGGGCGACCACCTATTTCGCCTCGGACATCGCCTATCACAAGGACAAGTACGATCGCGGGCTGCAAAAGGTCGTGGACGTCTGGGGCGCGGACCACCATGGCTACATTCCCCGGATGCGGGCCGCCGTGGCCGCCTGCGGGCGGCCGCCCGAAGCCTTCGACGTGATTCTGGTGCAACTGGTCAATCTGTTGCGCGACGGCGTTCCGGTGGCCATGTCCAGCCGGGCCGGGGAGTTCGTCACCCTCAAGGACGTGGTGGACGAGGTGGGCGCCGACGCGGCCCGCTTTATCTTTCTGACCCGCCATTACGACAGCAAGCTGGACTTCGACCTGGAGCTGGCCAAGCGCAAGACCAACGACAACCCGGTCTACTACGTTCAGTACGTCCACGCGCGAATCGCCAGCATCATCGCCAAGGCGGCCGAGCGGGGCGTGTCCGTTCCCGACGAGCCGGACGCGGCGTCTCTTGAGCGGCTGGACGCTCCGGAAGAGGTCGCCCTCATCAAAACCCTGGCCCGCTTTCCCGAGATCGTGGCGGCGGCCGGGCGGATGATGGAGCCCCATCGGATCACCTACTACCTGCTGGAACTGGCGGCCGCCTTTCACGGCTACTACAACAAACGCAAGGTATTGACCGAGGACGACGGGCTGACCGCGGGTCGGCTGTATCTGGTTCGGGCCATCCGGCGGGTCATCGCCAACGGTCTGTCGCTTCTCGGCGTATCGGCTCCGGACGCCATGTAGTGTTGATGCCCCATCTCCAAAAGAAAAACGGCCTCAAAGCCCGGCCGCCGGTGCCGGGACGGCCGCCGTTTCAGTACAGTCATCCCTCGCCGGAGCGGCTGGACCTGACGGTTCGTCCCGAGGGCCGGGTCGAGCGGTCGGCCCCGCTGTGGCCGTGGGTGCTGGCGACGGTGGTGGGGGTCTGGATGTTTGGGCTGGGGGTGGTGGTGGGCCGCCACAGCGTGCCGGTGGAGATGGGCGAAGACCTGGCCCTGGAGCTGGAGACGCTTCGGGCCCAGGAGGTTCAGGCCGACCAGGAGCGAATGGAACAGGTTTCCGAAGAGCTTGCGTCCATCTCCTTCGCGTTTTATGATGCCTTGGCCGAGGGAGACGCCGGCGTGCCCCCGCCTCCGCCACGGGTTCCAACGGAGCCGGTCGAAGTCCCCGAAGGGGTTTCCCGGGCCCCGGATCATCCGCCGGAGATCAAGCGGGTTCGGGTGAAGAAACGGCCGCCTGCCGAGGGGCTCGCTTCGGAAGACGCCGCATCGGAGCCGGCGCGCCCGGCGGCCAAACCGGCCCGGGAAAAGGCGGTCCAACCCGCCGTTTCCGCCCCCAAACCGGACCCCGAAACCATTCTCGCGCCCTCCCGGGTCAGCCAGGGACAATACGCGGTTCAGGTGGCGTCCTTCGCCGTTCGGGCCGACGCGGAACGGCTGGCTTCCGGACTGAAAGATCGGGGCTACCCCGGAACTTACGTTTCCGACGAGCCCGGCCCCCAAGGCGCCATCCGTTTCCGGGTGAAAATCGGCCATTATCGAACCTACGCCGACGCCCAGGAGTTGCTGGGCCGCCTGAAAAGCCGGGAACGGATTCACGACGCCTTCGTCTCCCGGCGGTAATTTTTCGATGCGGCGTATGGAAATTCATCAACCCATGACACCCCAGGGATTTTCATGAAGATCACCCCCGAAGACGTGCTGCACGTCGCCGACCTCGCCCGGCTGGATCTGGACGCCGGGGCGGTGGAGACGTTTGCCGACCAGATCGGCGATATTCTGAACTATATGGATTCCCTTGACGAGGTGGACACCGCGGGCGTGAAGCCCACGTTCCACGCCGTGGCCCTGACCAACGCCTTCCGGGAGGACGTGCCCCGGGATCATCTGGACCCGGCCGAGGCCATGGCCAACGCGCCGGCCGCCGAGGACGGCGCGTTCCTGGCGCCCCGGGTGGTGGAAAGCCAATAGCCGGCGACGTTTGTCCCCCGCCGCGTGTTTGGCGGGATTGAATCGGGCGACGTCCGCCTTTCTGGAGAGTCGGGGGCGAATCGCATCCGCCCGCGTGGAATCAACGCCACGAATGGGTTTTCCGCCAACGCAAACGGCGTGTGGGTCAGCGGCGGCCGATTCGGATCGGCGGTCGCATGAGAATGCGGGGTCGCGGGTCCGGTGAATCGCCGGGCGGCGGCCCCGACCGGCGTTGCGGGACGGGTTTTTTGGGGACCGGGCCGCGCCCGGTGGATGGCCAATGGTTGCCTGATGGATTGGGCCCGGTCGCGACGGAACGAGAACAGAGGAGACCATGGAGCTGTACGAGCTGACGATGGAGGAGGCGCGGGCGCGCCTGGACGGCGGAGAGATTTCCGCCGAAGAGCTGACCCGGGCCTACCTGGACCGGATCGAGGCGGTGGACCCCAAGGTGAAAGCCTACATCACGGTGACGGCGGACTCGGCCCTGGCCGACGCCGCCGCGGCCGACCGGGCCATCGCGGCCCGAGAGGCGGGACCGCTGACGGGCATTCCGGTTTCCGTCAAAGACGTGTTGTGCACCAAAGGGCTGCGGACCACCTGCGCCTCCCGGGTTCTGGAGAATTTCGTGCCGCCCTACGACGCCTGCGTGGTGGAAAAGCTGCGGGCCGCCGGCGCGGTGATCCTGGGCAAGGTCAATAT
This sequence comes from Desulfococcaceae bacterium, assembly GCA_046541515.1. Classification (GTDB taxonomy): domain Bacteria; phylum Desulfobacterota; class Desulfobacteria; order Desulfobacterales; family Desulfococcaceae; genus CAYFVR01. The sequence continues at coordinate 27,397 of JBKHDD010000020.1, read as the reverse complement.
GGACGAGTTCGCCATGGGCTCTTCCTGCGAAAATTCCGCGTTCTTTCCCACCCGGAATCCCTGGGACCTCTCCCGGATTCCCGGCGGCTCCAGCGGCGGTTCCGCGGCGGCGGCGGCGGCCGGCCTTTCCCTGGGTTCGGTGGGCACCGACACCGGCGGCTCCATCCGACAGCCGGCGTCCCACTGCGGAGTGGTGGGCATCAAGCCGACCTACGGCCGGGTTTCCCGATACGGGCTGGTGGCCTTTGCCTCTTCCCTGGACCAGGCCGGTCCCCTGGGCCGCACCGTGGGGGACTGCGCTCGGCTGCTGAACGTCCTGGCCGGATACGATCCTCGGGATTCCACGTCTGTGGATCGGCCGGTTCCCGACTACACGGCGGCCCTTTCGGGCGGGGTGAAGGGACTGCGGATTGGGTTGCCCGCCGAATACGCGGAAACCGAGGGGCTGGACCCGGAGGTGCGGGACGCCGTGGAATCGGCGGTCCGGACCCTGGAATCCCTGGGCGCGGAGACGGCGCCGGTCTCGCTGCCTCACACGAAATACGCCGTGGCCGCCTACTACCTCATCGCCCCCTCGGAGGCCGGCTCCAACCTGGCCCGGTACGACGGCGTCCGTTACGGCTTCCGCGCGCCGGAAGCCGAGAACCTCATCGACATGTACCGGAAGACCCGCTCCGCCGGTTTCGGCGCGGAGGTGCAGCGGCGGATCATTATCGGAACCTACGCCCTTTCGGCCGGCTACTACGACGCCTACTACGTCAAGGCTTCCCAGGTTCGGACCCGCATCATGGAAGATTTCCGGACCGCCTTCGAATCCTGCGACGTGATCGCCTCGCCGGTGACGCCCACCCCGGCCTTTCCCGTCGGAGAGAAGACCGACGATCCGCTGACCATGTACCTGTCCGACATCTTCACGTTGTCCGCCAACCTGGCGGGCGTGCCGGGAATCTCCGTGCCCTGCGGCTTTTCGGGCGACGGGCTGCCCATCGGCCTGCAATTGATGGGTCCCCATTTCGGGGAGGAAAGGCTGATCGCGGCCGGGAAAGCGCTGGAGAACGAACTGGAACTTTTTCGGAAATGGCCGTCGCTGGGGTAGCCTTGCGCACGGGAGGCAGAGCCGCCCGGAAACGCGTTCCCAGGCAGAGCCCGGAAACGAGATAAAACTCACGATCGTGCCAGATTGAGCAAGGGCGCGCGGGATACTCCCCTGCAAATTTTCCACCTCGTTGCGGGGCTCCGCCTCGCCCGCAATGGCAGGGGCGAATCGCGTTCGCCCCTCGCGGATGAACCATTTCCGACCATTTGACCCCCCAAACCATGCCGCGCCGGCTTTCGGGCGGCGGAAGGAAACCCCATGATTCGACATATCGTGCTGATGACCTTCAAGGGCGACGCCGATCCCGCCCGGACCGAGGAGATGGAACGGCTGCTCGGGGCCTTGCCCAGCTCCATTCCGGAAATCCGGTTTTACGAATTCGGCCGAGACGTCGTTCGATCCGAGCGCTCCTGCGATTTTGGACTGGTTTCCGCCTTCGACGACATGGCGGCGATGAAACGGTACCAGGAGCACCCCGACCACCAGAACGCCTTGACGGTGATCCGGGAGGTTTGTTCCGACATTCGCGCGGTGGATTACGCCGTGGAAAGCGGGGACGCATGAGCCTGACTCCCCAGGGCGACGACATCCGCAAGGCGGTGAAGTGGGTTTCCGAAGAGCGGAAGGCCCGGCCCGACGCCAATCCCCGCAAGTTGGCCAACGAGGCGGCCAAGATGTTCGACCTTTCGCCCAAGGACACCGATTTCCTCCACCGTTTCGTTCAGGAATCCCCGGACTGATTCCATGTCCCGCGTTCGGGTGCTCCCCGAGGCCCTGGCCAACAAAATTGCCGCCGGCGAGGTGGTGGAACGGCCCGCCTCCGTGGTCAAGGAGCTGTTGGAAAACGCCCTGGACGCCGGGGCGACCCGCGTGCGGATTGAAATCGAGCGGGGCGGCCGATCTCTGATCCAGGTTTCCGACAACGGCACGGGGATGAGCCGGGACGACGCCCTGCTGGCGGTGGAGCGCTACGCCACCAGCAAGCTGGCCGACGACGCGGGGTTGTTCGACATCCGGACCCTGGGTTTTCGCGGAGAGGCTCTGCCCAGCGTCGCCTCGGTTTCCCGATTTGCCCTGGAAACCCGCCCGGCCGACGCGACGGCCGGCACGCGGCTTCAGATCAACGGGGGCCGGTTGGCGAATGTGGCGGAGGTCGGCGTCCCGGTGGGAACGCTGGTGTCGGTCCGCCAACTGTTTTTCAACACCCCGGCCCGGCGAAAGTTCCTGCGCACCGTCAACACCGAAATGGGCCATATCGGCGACGTGGTGGCCGCCGCCGCCCTCAATCGGCCCGACGTTCGGTTCCGCCTGATCCACAACGACCGCGCCGTTCGGGAATTTCGGGATTCCGACCCGGCGGGACGGGTGGTGGAGGTGCTGGGAAAGGAGTTGCGGGACGCGCTGTTTCCCATGGATTTGTCGGCCGAGGGCATTCGGCTGCGGGGCTGGGTGGCCGCGCCGGAAATTCACCGGGCCACCTCCCGGGGCATTCACCTCTACGTCAACGGCCGGCCGGTGCGGGATCGGGGCGTCCAAAGCGCCCTGTTCGACGGCTTCCGGGGGCGGCTGATGCGGGGCCAGTTTCCGGTGGCGGTGTTGCTGCTGGACCTTCCGCCCGACGCCGTGGACGTCAACGTTCATCCCGCCAAAAGCGAAGTGCGCTTTTCCGACGGCCGGGCCGTTCGCGGCGCGGTGACCCGGGCCGTGATCGACGCCCTTTCCGCCGGCGAAAAGCCCCGTTGGCGACGGCCCGCGCCCGATCCCCCCGGCCCCGCGCCGGAATCCGATCCAGGGGGCGGCGCCCCGGTTCCCAGATCGGCATCCCCGGAATTTCCTTCGCGCCACCCCCCTCAAGACGGCGTATCCGGCTCGAAGCCGCCTCCGGGCTTCCCTCAGACCGCCGATTCCAGCTCGGGATCCTCGGAACCTCATTCAAACCAATTCCCTCAAGACGGCGTGGCCGGATCGAAGCCGCCTCTGGGCTTCCCCCAAACCGCCGATTCTGGCCCGGGCCTTTCCCGGCCCTCCGAGACTCCGCGCGAGACCTCGGATTTCACGGAAGCCGTTCCCTCCCATTTGAAATCCGATTCGTCCCCCCCGGCCTACGCCGAGGTGGCGGAAGGACGCCCCGCGTATCCCCCGGCCGGCACGGAGGGAACACGGAGCGCGAAAGGCGACGCCCATCCGTCCGCTCCGGCCGAAAATCGTCGTCCCGCCGGTCATGAACAGACTTCCCTGTTCGGTTCTTCCCGGTTCGGCGAGCTGCGAGTGATCGGGCAGTACGGCGGGGTCTACATCCTTTGCGAATCCCCGGCCGGGCTGGTGCTGGTGGATCAGCACGCGGCCCACGAGCGGATCGTTTACGAACGGTTGCGCCGGGATGACGGCGGAAACGCGCCGGCCCAGCGGCTGCTGGTTCCCGAGACGCTGGAAATGAGCGCGGCGGAAGCGGCCCGGCTGACGGAAATTATTCCCTCCTTTGAGTCCATCGGCATGGAAGTGGAACCCTTCGGCGGGACCACCTTCGTGATTCGGGCGGTTCCGGCGCTGCTGGGCGGTCGGAGCCTGGTTCCGCTGTTGCGGGAGATCGCCGAGCGGCTGGCGGCCCTGGACGACGGCGGCGGAAGCGACGCCGGGGACCCGCTGGACGAGGTCCGGAAACTGATGGCCTGCCACGGCGCCATCCGGGCCGGCCAGCGGCTGACCGACCGGGAAATGGCCGATCTGCTCCGCCAGCTCGACGGCTGCGAAAATCCTTCCCACTGTCCCCACGGCCGCCCCACTTGGGTGCGCTGGACGCCCCGGGCCTTGGAACGGGCCTTCGGGCGGGTGACCTGAGCCAAGCCGCTCCCCCCTTCCCATTTTTCGACGATATCCCGCCCAAGCGATAGTGAAATCACCCTTCTGCGGCGGATCAATCCGCCGTGGTCAACCCATGGCCCGCAGTTCCATGGGAAAAGTCTTGCGCCGCGAAGTTCCCATATGTTAAAGAGCGAACGTTCGTTTTGGAACATTTTTCGATTTTCCTAACGAGCGTTCAATCACGATCGATCCAGCCGAACCGACGTCCTTCGGAACGGCCCCCATCCGGCATTTCCCCGCGACGCCCCGGCGTGCGGGAGGAGGAGACCATACGGCGTAGACAGGCGAAATTGCCGCAATCCCAACCACCAAAGCGAGGACCAAAAGCGAGGAAAGGGGAACAGGTGAAGCCATGAGACGGAAGCGCGTTTGGGTATGGACGATCGTGGGGATTCTTTGTCTGGGACTGGCCGGTCCGGTTTTGGCCCAGGAGGGCGGGGCCCTGACCGAAGACATCACCGAGGAGGTGTTGACCGGTCCGTCGGATTTGGACCCGGAAAAAATTCTGGGTCCCGGAAGCGTGAGCATCAGCACCCACGAAGACATTTTGATGAGCTTCGGCGCCACGGTGCGGTTTGTTCCGACTGCGGAATCCGATTGGGATTTCGGCCTCTCCGACGAGGTGCCGGGCTATTTCAACACCCGGCCCATCAAGGATTTTTCCGGTTCCGCGCTGACCGGCATGACGGCGCTCAAGGACGTGTTCGACGCCTCCCGGACCTTCGACGCCGCGGCCGCCCCCAACGGCGGAACCGGCGACATCGCGGTGATCGAATCCTACAGCAATTTCGCGGATTCCTTCCTCCATTTAAAAACCGTCAGCCCGACGCCGGAAACGGTCGCGTCCGCCGACGCGGTCAACCAGATTCGGGACGTGGCTCACCAGACCGGCAATGACGCCGAAGCGGCCTTCAACCAGGGCGTGCTGCAAAGCGGCGGCGATCCCAACGGCGGTCTGGCCGCGCTGAATCAGGCGGCGGCCCAGGCGGGCCAAGTGGTCCAGCAGCTTCAGCAGGCCCTGGCCGCCGATCCGACCAGCCAAACCCTCCAGCAACAATTGTTGGGCGCCGCCGGCGTGGCTTCGGGGTTTCAGGCGGCCGCTGCGGCGGTTGCGGCGGACAACAGTGCGGCGGCCGACGTGGGCGCCATCGCCAACGCCACGGCCCTGGAAACCATGGCCGACCAGGCGGAACTGGTGGAAGGGGTGGACGAAACCGCCGAGGAACGGGTCAAGCTGGTTCTCCGGGACCCCAACGCCACCAGTGACGACATCACCGCGAGCGTGGCCTATCTGACCGGACTCAAGGCCCGGGCCGAGGGCTTCAATTCCTACGCTTTGGCGGAAACCTTCCTCAAGACCCATTCCAACGAGAGCGGCAACGTCAACGACGGCTATATCCGCAACGAGACCAAGCTCTACTTCAACGCCATGCCCAAAAATAAAAAATGGAGTTTTTACAGCGCTTTGGAGTTTGACCGGCCCATCGACACGGAAACGGTGGACAACCGGGGCGGCCGCAGCGACGGATCCAGCACTTTCGGGCTGGAGCGTCTCAACGCGAGCATCGAGCTGGTGGACGGCCTCCGGCTGCACGGCGGCTGGGACGTCTGGGGCCTCGACATCATCGAAGCGGCCTCCATGGTCTACGGCGACGACAACCCCGGATTTTGGCTTAAGGGCAATTACGACGATTTCAATTTTTCCCTGGCTTGGCTGAAGCTGGAGGAAAACGATTTTCAGAACGAGGCTTCCGACCATGACGGCGCGGTGGATTCCGACCGGGATCTGTTGGCCGGCTACGTGGACTACCTGTTCCGGGAAAACGACAAGGTTCGTTTTTTCTATGGATGGGACCGCATTCGCAACGTTCCGTCCCTGGACCTGACCGGCGCCATCGCGGCCCAGCAGGGGCTGGCCCAGCTCGGCGTCGCGGGCATCTACGGCAACAACGGCAGGGTGGAGGGGATCACCGGAACCGAGGCGACCAACGCAGATACCGACGCCCACACTATCGGCGGCTACTACCTGGGCCATTTCGGCATTTTGGAGTTGATGGTCGAGGGCGCCTACAAATATGGCGAGGCAAAAAATACCGGGCTCAAGGGCGTGGACAACGGGGAGTTCGTCATTCAATACGACGATTTCGACATCTCCGCCTACGCCTTTTCCGCCGACGTGGGGCTGGAACTCAAGGAACTGGTGGGCTGGGAGAGTCTGAAACCTCGCCTGGGCTTCATGTATACCTCCGGGGACGATAATCCCGGCGACGACGAGCTCGGCGGCTTTACCGGGATTACGGCCGCCCAGCGGTTTTCCCGGGCCTGGGGCGGCGAGAACACGATCATTGGCGACACCAACTTCGTGCTGGGCACGGGCCTTTACGGCTACATTCCGGAATTCTACGGGAACGGCACTCCCGCCTTTACCGGCGGCATCCAGAATTTCGCCGGCACCGGCAACGGTCGCGGCGACAACCCGGGCCTCACCATGATCAGCGCCGGCCTGACCCTTCGCCCGCGCATCTATTTGATTTATCGGACAAACGTCAATTATTTCCGGTGGAACGAAGATTTTTCCGTGGCCAACATGGTGGATCCCATCACGATCACCCCCGAGGGCGCCCTGGCCAAGAGCCGGTATACCGCGGTGGAATCGGGCTATGTGGGCACGGAATGGGACAACGAAATTACCCTGGCCCTCAGCAAGCACATGTTCGTCAAGGGACAGTTCTCCTTTTTCTTTCCCGGCGAGGCCATCGAAGACGTGACGCGGGCTCTTTCCGGCGGCACGGAAACCGACGAAGTGGCCACCCGGCTGGCCATGGAGTTGATCTGGAATTTCTAAAAACCTCGGGCGCGACGTCGCCGGAACCGCTGCCGCGTCGGCATGGGTTTCGGTGAAAGAATGAAATCCGGATATACCGGATATAATAGATGAATGGGGGGCGGTCTCCGGGCCGCCCCCTTTTTCGTGGCGGCGGCGAAAATCCCGCGGATTTGACAAGCCGACCGCGCGAACGCCATTTTTGGTTCGCCGAAAAGCGAGGCGAAAACAGCTCGATCCCGCCGTCCGATTTTCTGACCTGGATTATATTTTTTACACGGTGGGTTGCGGTTTTTCCCACCCGAATCCGCCCTGCTCGCTTGACATCCGAGATTGCTTCCATTACGAGGTTGCGAGTATTCCATTCGTTCAGCGTGAAAATGCCCCTCCCGTATCCCGCGTGCGCGAAACAAGCGCCTTCCGAAATTCCGGCCGTCGTTGGAAACCAACCATCCGCGAAGCGGATGCCTCCATGCGATCGCGCGCCCGGTTTTGCGGTCCCTCGTCATTGGTTTTGGAGGAACGAGGCCATGGGAGAACGTCGTGGGACAAGGGGCTTCTCGGGAAAGGGAACACATGCGAGGGCGTAAAAGGGGGTTGCGATGGGCGGCCGGACTGGTTCTGTTCGGTTTGCTGTCTTTTCCGCTTCCCGCGACCGTCAAAACCGCAGGCGCCGGACCGATTTCTCTCCAGAAATCGGGCACGGAGCGGGCTCCCGTCTTTTGGGCTTCCCATGGGTATCCCGCGCCGGCGGAGGTGGAATTCCGTCTGATCCGGGGAGCGTCCGAGACGATTTCCCAGCCGCCCATGCCGGTGCGCGTGGTCGTTCCGGCCAATGCCCGGGTGGAGGCGTTCAGGCTTCGGGCGCGCCAGGCGACGGGGGCCTGGTCCTACGCCTATGACTACCGATTCGTGCTCGGCGATCCGCAGGCCCGCCACGCGCCGGAAGGCCCCTATCGTCCGCCGGTGCCGCCGGGCCGGCGATTTCGTCTGGCCGGGACCGGCCAGGGGGAAGAGGCGAACGCGGTCACCATCCTCATGGATCCGGGAACCCCGGTGATCGCGGCCCGTTCGGGCGTGGTGGTGGATGTCCGACAACGTCCCTTTCAGCGCCGAATCGGCCAGCGGGCCATCCAGGGAGAAACCACCTCGGTCCGCCTGCTTCATTCCGACGGCACCTTTGGCGTCTACGCTCACCTGGCCCGGAATTCCGCGGCCCTCGAACCCGGTGTTCGCGTGGAACGGGGACGGCCCATCGGGCGAATCGGCCGGAATTTCGAGCCCCCGGCCCTGTTGTTCATGGTTCAGCGAAACGCCGGGATGAATCTGGTGTCGGTTCCCTTTCAGTTCGAGGGACCCGACGGCGGGGCGGTGTCGCCCCGTCGGGGCATGATCGTCAGCGCCCGCTGAAGGAGCCTCGGTCCGACTTCCGAGCCGCGTTTTGAACCCTCGCCTCGACCGCTTGTTCAACTGGGCGGGTTTTGGTCCCGTCGCCCCTTCCCCTCTTCGGCCCTCTCCGGTTCTCCTCGCCCCTTGCCGGTCATGTAACCTCGGTTCAACGTTCCGGAAATTCGGGGCAGCGCGGCCGCTTCCGGGGTCTGGAAGTCGAACACGGTTTGGAGAAAGGTCGAGACGATCCGGAACGTCGCGCCCCACAGCAGCTCCTCGCCGGATTCGTCCGCGTACCGGACGCAGGGAAAATCCCGCACCTCGCGGGGGGCTTGGCCGTTTCGGGCGAAGGATACCCGAAAACAGGCGTAGTTGCCCGGGTCCAGCAGGTGGCGGATGGGGACGGTCACCACCCGCTCCACCTCCCAGTTGGTCCGAAAGCGCCGCTGCCGGTCGGCCCAAACGGCCAGGGGATGGATTTCCCGGCCGAACAGCCGCAGCCGCTCCGGCGGCAGGGGCCCCAGGAAACGGAGCCGGAGGGGATTCAAGCGCATCTCTTCGAACGCCTCCCGGAGACCGGTGGCGGCGACCCGTGCCAGCGATCGCGCGGCGGAGGGACGAGCCTTTCGCCATTGAGGCCAGCATAGCCAGCGACGGAGGGGAGAGCCCGCCAGAAAGAGCAGGCTGCCCAGGGCGGCGTCGGCCCGGGGCATAATGGCGCCGCCCGGGCAGCACAGGTCCCCCGGCTGCCGGACGGCCTGGGAGCGTTTGTTCAGGATGAGACAGGGATCGGCGGCCTCGCACTGCCGGCCCAGCACCAGCAGCACCACCGACGGGGACAGCTCCGGCGCGATCCGGACCCCGGCCCCGGGCGGAAGGTTGCAAAGGCGTTCCGAAATGTGCCGGACCAGCCGATTCGGCCGGCGCAGCAACGCTTCCCTGTCCGCGGTGATTCCCGTTCCCCGTTTCCCCATTCCACTCCGATTCCGTTGCGGGTTTCCCGGCAAGGACTTCCCCGGTTCGCGATCTCCCGGCCCCGTTCCAATCCGACGGTCGGCGTCTCCGTTCCAGAGGCCCGGAGGGTTCCGGCGCTCCACTCCGCTCGGCCCCCCCTTTCCTTTCGGACCGGTCTTGCTTCCGGAGGAATCGATCGGTTTCCGAAACGTCCGCCGAATTTTCATTTTCAACCATAGCTCGCCCGGAAAAGGGCCGCAAGACGGGAGATTCCGCGTTCCGGATCGGGCCTCGCCGGACGGCGGGCTACGGCAAATGGCGGGCCGGGACTGCCAGGCCCCGTTTTTTCAGCGCCTCGGCGTAGGCCCGGGTAAGGGTTCCGCCGGCGATGCCGTCGGCCCATCGGGTGGTTTCCGGCAGGCGAAACCCCGCGCCGCAATCCAGCACCCGCGCGACGGCGGCCTCCATGGAGATTCTGTGACCCGGGGAAACGAACACCGGCTTCACTCCGTCCCGGGTCCGCAACGCCGTGCCGATGGTTTCGTCACGGTGAATCAGCGGCGAAGTCGCGCCCCGTTCCGGCTCCGGTTCCCGAAAACGGCCGCACAGGCGGGACTTGGCGCAGCCGATCGCGGGCCGGTCCAGCAACACCCCAGCGTGGCTGGCGATGCCCAGCCGCCGGGGATGGGCGATGCCCTGGCCGTCGAAGATCAAAAGGTCCGGTTCGGCGTCCAGCCGCGCCAGCGCGTCCAGGATGACGGGGATTTCCCGGAAGGAAAGCAGGCCCGGAATGTAGGGAAAAACGGTGGGCCGTTCCGCCGTGGCGTAGGCGAAGATTTCCAGTTCCGGAAAGGAAAGCGCCGCGACGGCGGCCCGGGAGACGTCGTTTTTGACGCTCACGTCCACGCCCGCGACGGTTTCCGGCGGTTCCGACTCGCCATGGAGCGTCACCTGTTCCGCCAGCCGGAACTGGAGCGCGATGGCCGCCTCCGGCGTCAGGTTCCATTCATGGGTTTGGGCGGGAAAGAGGGGCATGGGCAAATCCGAGGAAACCCGAAAAAGTTGGCGATGGCGAAAAGGAAAAGGGGCCGTTGTTCCCGAAACCGACCTTTCCCGCAAGCGGTTTCCGATGTGGTCGTGGAAACCGTTCACAGTCGATACAGATAAATTGGATCGTTCCAGACCGTTCCCTCCGGTCGAATGACTTGTTCCGGAGGGATGCCGGGGAGGGGGAAATTGAAGGAAAGCACCCGCGTTCCCGGTCGAAGTTCCCGACGGAGCTTGGCCGCCAGATCGGCCATGACGTCCGGGTACAGGTAGCAGAACACCGTGTCGGCGGCGGAGAGGTCCTCCCGGAAAAAGTTCCGCCGACGGACCCGGATGTTTCGGTCGCCCAGGGTGGAGAGCCTCGCCCGGAACCAGGCCATGGGATTCAGCTCGTATCCCGTCGCCCGAACGCCGTATCGACGTCGGGCCGCCCGCAGCACCCGTCCGTCCCCGCAGCCCAGGTCCACCAGAACCTGATTCGACGTCATGGGCGCGGCGTCCAGCGCGGCCGCGATGCGTTCCGGCTGGGTGGAAACGTACAGGGCCCCCCGGGTGACGGGAAGGACCAGGGCGGTGGAAAGCACGTAGACCATCTTGACCGCGAACATGGTCCCGGCCAAGCCCAGCACAATCAGGAGCCAGGGCGGCATGGTCGGTTTCCGTCCGAATAGGCGCCGCGAAACGCGTTCACTTTTTCCTCCCTCTCTGATTGTTCCTCCTTTGGATCGCTTCTTCCCCCTTCCGGCCTCTCGGCAAGGCATTCACGGCGTTTTTGGCGTGGACCGCCACGAGGCGCTGGATGGCGGCGCCTCGATCCAGGAAGGCCAACGCCATCGGAAAGGCCTTGGAGGTTTTTTCCCGAAAATGCCGCCGGATTGCGATGAAATGGCCTTTCCGGGAACGCTTCACGGTGAAGCGCCGATTTTTTCCTGCGGTTTCGGGTAAAAAACGGCGGATCGGTCCGGAACGAAAGCCTACCGCTTTTCGTCGCCGGGACCCGCCGGAAGGTCCCCCTGACCGCCAGCGGACGTCCCGGGCCCCCCCGGGCGCCAGTTCATTTTTGGAATTTTATCCGCCGGGTATGGATCTGTCAACGGGCGGTCGTCCGTCGGCGGAAGGGATTGAATTTTGCCCGGCGATCCAGTACAAGCGAACGGGATACGACCGTCGGCAACGGAAAAAAGCAACGGGGCCGTCAACCCCAGAAAAGGGAGGAGCCGGATGGCCGAGAAGCAGTATAATCTGGTGTTCGAGGGAAAGATCGCCGAAGGGGCGTCGCCCGATAAAGTGAAGCGAAATCTCGCGGCCCTCCTGAAGCGGGCGCCGGGGGAAATCCGGCACCTGTTTACCGGCGATCCCGTCGTCATCAAGCGGAACATGTCGCCGGAAAAGGCCAAAAAATACAAGGCGGCGTTCGAAAAGGCCGGCGGCGTCTGCCGGCTGGAGGCGGTCGGGGAGGAAAAGCCGGCCGAACTCGCCGCCAAAAAGAGCCCGCCGCCCGCGCCTTCCGAAACGGATGCCAAGCCGACCCCCGCCGCGCCGGAAGAGATGGTCGCCTGCCCCAAATGCAACTACCGACAAAAGCCGTCCCGATCCTGCATCATGTGCGGGATGTCCTTTGAAGACAAGCCGGACGCTCCGCCAACGCCCGCCCCCGGCCCCTCGGGTCGCCCGGCGGCGGCCCCCCTCCGTTCCGGCCAGATGTTGCTGACCAACCTGGAATTCGTGCCCGGCCGGACCGTGGTGGAGCATTTCGGGCTGGTTTCCGGCAATACCATCCGGGCCAAAAACATCGGCCGCGACATCATGGCCAGCATCAAGAACATTTTCGGCGGGGAACTGAAGGGCTACACCGCGCTTCTTCAGGAATCCCGCGAGGAGGCGCTGGATCGGATGAAGGCCCAGGCCCGCCAGCTGGGGGCAAACGCCGTGGTCAACGTGCGGTTTTCCACTTCCTCCCTGGCCCAGGGGGCGGCGGAGTTGTACGCCTACGGCACCGCCGTGCGCGTGGAATAGGGAGGGACCATGGACGCCCTCATCAACCTGATCATTTTTTTGATCTTGATGGCGTGCGGCTTTTTCGTGGGAAGATGGCTGGAGGGACGCCACTTCCGTTCCATTTTGAAACGGGAGGAGGCCACCCTGGCCACGCCCGCGGTGACGCTTCGTCGTCCCGACGCGGACCCGATGGATGTGGTGCGCGCCGAACTGGTCTGCGGGAACGTGGTCATCTCCATCGATTATTTCAAAATGATCCTGGCCTCGCTGCGGACCCTTTTCGGCGGTCGGATCAAGTCTTACGAAAGTCTGGTGGATCGGGCGCGGCGGGAGGCGGTGCTCCGGATGAAGGAGAGCGCGCCCTGGGCGCATCAGATCATCAACGTTCGGCTGGAAACCTCCACCATCGGGCAAAGCGCGGGAAAAAAGGGCCCGGGTTCGGTGGAGGTGCTGGCCTACGGAACGGCGTTGACGCTGCGGAAAAAATAAGCGGCGCGTTTTTCGATGAGAAAAACCGGAAAGTGCGCGGGCGCCGTCTTCGCGCCTCCGAAGCCGGCCGGCGCGACCCGCCGGAGCGAAACCCTCCGGCGCCCTGCGGAGACGGCGCCCTTCCGGAGGCGAGGAAATCAGCCGGAGGCGGGCCGATGGGCCTCGACGCAGACCACCCCTTCCGGCCCCGCAACGGCGTCGTGGAGGACGCCGGCCGGAAGGTCCATGCGATCCCCGATCGACAATTCCACCGTTTCGTTCCGTTCCGGCAACCCGAAGGTGATGGCGCCGCGCGCCACGTAAATCGCCTTGTGGTAGTCCTGGGAATGGGCGCCGTAGACGTCCCCGGGTCCGTTGGACCAGCGGCATCCCGATAGTTGTTCCTCGGCCAGCCGTTTCCCGATGGCCGATTCCGTCGCCGGTTCCGAATCCGGCCAGGGGTCGCGCGGATTTCCGGACGGTTCATGACGTCCTCCCTTTTCCGGAGGCGGCTCTCCCCGGCTTGCGCGAGCGGGTTCGCTTGGCGCGCCGCCGGGATTTTCGTTTCAGCGCCAGTCGCCGCCGTTCCAGGGCCAGCTTCCGGCCCAGCTCCTCTCGATATTTCACGATGGCCGAATGGGCCAGGTAGTACCCCGCCCCGGCGATGGGCAGCCCCAAAATTACGCCGCCCACGGTCAGAATCCAGAAAAATTCCGGCGCGTGTCCGAACAGGGCCACAAATTCGCTCCAATTCATCGGCGGGGGCGGAACGGCCCTCTTTTCTACCCCCAGAAACCGCGAACCGGTGAGGAGGGTCGCGCCGTACAGGAACGGCGCCGTGAGCGGATTGCTGATCCAGACCCCCGTGGCGGCCGCGATTTTGTTCCATTTGAACAACGCGGCCACGAAAACCGCGATGGCCATGTGGAGCCCCCAAAAGGGCGTCATCCCCACGAACAGGCCCAAGGCAAAACCCCGGGCGATTTCTCGGGGATTGCCGCGAATTCGCAAGAACCGGTCGTAGGTTTGGCGAAGGGAGGCGACCAGCGGGTTTTCGTTCGGGCGGTCGGGCGAAAGAGTCACGGCGTACGGCCGCCCGGAGGTTCCGTTCGATTCGCGCCCCTTTCGCGGGGGAATCATGCCGGGGACCGCATGCCGATCACGGCGGCGAAACGTCCGGTGGTTTTCTCGCCCCGGTAGGAATAAAACCGGTCGGTGCGGCAACGGGTGCACAGTCCGGCCGTCTCGATCTGGCGGTCCGGAACGCCCGCCCGCCGCAGCTGATCGCGGCTCAGGCGCCAGAAATCGAAATGGCGTCCGTCGTCCTTGTATTTCCAAAACGCTTCGGGAAGTTCCCGGCGATAATGAATGAACTCGGCGCAACAGGGCCCGAGCGAGGGGCCGATACCGGCGTAAACCCCGGCCGGATCCACGCCGAAATGGTCGGCCAGGAACCCCACCGAGCGGCCGATGATGTTGCCCACGCTGCCCCGCCATCCGGAGTGGATCGCCGCGACCACGCCCCGGTCCGGCGCGTACAGCAGCACCGGCTGGCAGTCGGCCGCCAGAATGGTCAGCCACCGGCCGGGCCGGTCGGTGGCCAGGGCGTCGGCGGTCGGCGGCGAAGCGTCGGTTTCTTCGCCGACGACGTGAATATCGGTCCCATGGACCTGCCGGGCCATGCAAAGCGGTCCCGACCCCATGGCGGCGGCCACCGCCGCACGGTTTTTGCCTACCGCTTCCGGATCGTCTCCCACGCTACGGGCCAGGTTGAGGCTCGCGTACGGCGCGCGGCTGAAACCGCCTTCCCGGGTGAAGACGCCGTGGCGGACCTCCGGGAACCGGGCGAGGTTGTCAAACCGAATGGGGGCGGGCAAGTCGACGGGCGTTGGGTCCATGGATTCCACTCCGGCGGGGCAGCCGGCCCCCGGGTTTCCGGGGGCGGCCTTTCGTTGGGGCTACATATCGGCAAAGCCCGCCGCGTGTCAATTGGGAAACTTCGCGATCCGCACTTGCATTTTCCGGAAGTTGGCGATACCTTTCCGCGTTTTTCCCGCGCGTTTGACGGAAGGAACCACCTCCGGAAGCCAAAAAAGCCGACGCCCCCTTTGGCCGGTTGAATCGGGGCGTTTTCCTTGTCCGACCCATCGGACTTGGCCCGGCCCCGCGCCGGGACGATGGCCGCTGGCCCCGGGTGGGGGCTGAGAATTTACTGGATATTTCGCGGAAACGTCCAACGGGTTTCCGCCGGGTTAAAGGCCTATAATTATGTATTTTCGTTCCCCGGAAAGGCGCGCCGACCTTTCGCTCCTGGCTATTTCGGTCATCTGGGGCAGCACTTTCATCGTCACCAAAACGGTCCTGGAGACGGTTTCGCCCTTTGCGTTTCTCACGTTGCGATTCGCCGTGGCGCTGGTCGGGATGGCCGTGCTGGTGGGCCTGCGGGGCGCGCCGCGAACGCCCGGCCTGTTCCGGGACGGCGCCCTCCTGGGGGCGGCCCTGTTCTGCGCCTTCGCCGCGCAAACATTGGCGCTCCAAACCGCCGCCGCCTCGGTGGTGGCCTTCGTGACCGGCCTTTTTGTGGTGGTGGTTCCCATCGGCTCCTTTTTTGTTTTGCGAAAGCCGCCCCGGACCGGATCGGTGATCGGCGTGCCGGCGGCGGTGGCCGGGCTCGGTCTCATGACCCTGCGTCCCGGGGAGGGGATTTCTCCGGGCGTGGCCTTCGCGGCGTTGAGCGCGTTTGGCTACGCCGTGCACATCCTGTTGACCGACGGCCGGGCCGCCCGCCACGACCCGGTGCGGCTGACGGCGGTTCAGGTGGGCTGGGTGTTTGGGCTGTCCGGGCTTTCGGCGCTGCTGCTGGAGCCGACGATTCTGCCGACCCGCTGGAGCCCGGCCCTGGCCGGGGCCCTGTTGCTGACGGGGCTTTTGGCCACGGTGCTGGCCTTCGCGGTCCAAACCGCGATGCAGCACCGGACCACCCCCACCAAGGCGGCCATTTTGTTTTGCATGGAGCCGGTTTCCTCCCTGGGGTTCAGCTTTTTCCTCGGCGGAGAACGGCTGGCCGGGGTCCAGTACCTTGGGGCCGGGTTTATTTTGCTGGCGACCCTGGCCGCCGAGCTGGGGCCCGCCGGGTCCGACAAGGCGTCGTCGGTCTCCATTCCCTCCGGGGTCGAATGAGATCGATGGGGCGGCGTCCATTCCCTTGGGTCCTCCTCCTTGTAGGCCCCTCTCTTCGCCGGGCCGCTCCCTCCGGCCCGGACCGGAGGGTTCCGGTTTTCCCCTTTACTTTTTGGTTGCATTTCTTTACGTTATTCGATATTGGACAGTGGATTGTCCGGAAGGTCCGAAGTCGTTACGCCGTAACGTATCGGATTGTTTCACGATGCGGAAATTTGTTTTATCCATTACTGGCGACGCGGGAGGTGTGGGATAGCTAAGGGAAAGCAAACCGAGAAGGTCAATATCAATCATCAGATTCGGGCCCGGGAAGTTCGGGTGATTGATCCCGACGGCAATCAGATCGGCATCGTGCCGACCGACAAGGCGTTGGCCGCGGCCAAGGATTTCGGGTTGGACCTGGTGGAGGTGTCGCCCAGCGCGACGCCGCCCGTCTGCAAGATCATGGACTACGGCCGCTTCAAGTACGAGCAGGACAAGAAGCTGCAAGAGGCCAAGAAGAAGCAGAGCACGTTCCAGGTCAAGGAAATCAAGGTGCGGCCGAAAACCGGCGATCACGATCTGGATGTAAAGCTCGGTCGGATTCGGAAATTCATCGAGAAGCGAGACAAGGTCAAGGTGACCTGCATGTTTCGCGGGCGAGAGATCACCTTGTCCGAGCGGGGGCGCGACCTGTTGCAGCGCATCGCGGAAGAGGTCAACGACGTCGCCCTGGTGGAACAGCCGCCCAAGTTTGAGGGCCGGACCATGATGATGATTCTGTCGCCCCGATAATCTTCGAGGCGTTTCCCACCCCGCCTGCCAACACCGCGGTACTCTGACGGGCCGGAATTGGGTTCGGCCCGACGATGGCGTGCGCTCGTTCAGCGAAAGGGCACACGCCATTTTCTATGGGCGTTCGGAGAGGCGGCTTTTCGAACGCGGATATATTCGACACCTGTTTCGTTCGGCAAACCAACGGGACGCGGAGGAAACCCCATGCCCAAAATCAAGACCAACCGCGCGGCGGCCAAACGGTTCAAAAAAACCGGCACCGGCAAGTTCGTGTATCACAAATCCTTCGGCAGCCACATTCTGACCAAAAAGAGCCGCAAGCGGAAGCGGTCCCTGCGCCAGAACAACATCATCGACAAAACCAACCAGCGCGAGCTGCGGCTGTTGCTGCCCAACGGCTGAGACCCGCCGCCGGGGCGACTTCGGCGGCGGCCGCGGAATGATCAACCAGGGAGTATGTCATCATGCGAGTCAAAAGAGGATTCAAGGCGCGGCATCGCCGCAAAAAGGTATTGAAACTGGCCAAGGGCTTTCGCGGAGGCCGCAGCAAGCTGTTTCGCACGGCCAACAACTCGGTGGACAAGGCGCTCAATTACGCCTATCGCGACCGCCGGGTTCGCAAGCGGGAATTCCGGAAACTGTGGATCGCCCGCATCAACGCGGCGGCCCGGCTGAACGAACTGAGCTACGGCAAGTTCATGCACGGCCTCAAGCTGGCCGACGTGGATCTGGACCGGAAGGTGCTGGCCGAGCTGGCGGTCTCCGATCCGGCCGCCTTTTCGCGCCTGGCCGGGCTGGCCTCCGCGCAGCTGTAGGCTCCCACCGGCGCCGCCGCTGGTCGGCGGCATCTTTCCACCGGCGAGGCCCGTGGAATCGCGAACATCGACCCCGGAGTATTCGTGAATCAGGACATCGAAGCCATTAAATCCGAGGCGTTGGCCGAATTGGAAGCGGCGGCCGACGCCGAGGCGGTGAAGGATATCTCCGTCCGCTATCTGGGCCGCAAGGGCCGCATCACCCAGTTTCTGCGCGGCATCTCCTCGCTGCCCGCGGCGGAGCGGCCCGGGGCCGGCAAGCGGGCCAACGAGGTCAAAGGGGAGCTGGAGGCGGCCTGCGAGGCCACTTTGGCCCGGCTGGCGGCGACCGATTCCGCCGACGACCGGATCGATGTCTCCCTGCCGGGACGAAGGCCGCCCCGGGGCCATCTGCATCCGCTGACCCGGATCACCCGGGAGATCAGCGACATTTTCGCGCGGATGGGATTCGAGATCGCCGAAGGGCCGGAAGTGGAAACCGATTACTACAACTTCGAAGCCCTCAACATTCCCGCCGATCATCCGGCCCGGGACATGCAGGACACCTTTTACGTTTCCGAAAACATCGTCCTGCGCACCCAGACCTCGCCCATGCAGATTCGAACCATGGAGGCCCGAAAGCCCCCGGTCCGGATCATCGCGCCCGGCAAGGTCTACCGTTGCGACTCGGATTTGACCCACACCCCCATGTTCAGCCAGGTGGAGGGGCTTTTGGTGGACGAAAACGTCAGCTTCGGCGACCTGAAGGGGACGCTGACCGCCTTCGTCCACCGGATGTTCGACCCGAAGACCGATCTGCGGTTTCGTCCCAGCTTCTTCCCCTTTACCGAGCCCAGCGCGGAGGTGGACATCCGCTGCGTGATGTGCCGGGGGAGCGGATGCCGGGTCTGCTCCGGCACCGGCTGGCTGGAAATCCTGGGGGCCGGCATGGTCCACCCGGCGGTCTTCGAGAACGTGGGCTACGACACCGACCGCTATTCCGGCTTCGCCTTCGGAATGGGAGTGGAGCGGATCACCATGCTGAAATACGGGGTGGACGACATCCGGAAGTATTTCGACAACGATTTCCGATTTCTGAGGCAGTTCTGATGAAGGTCAGCCTGAGCTGGTTGCGCAGCTACGTGGACGTGGAGATGGACGTGGCCGAAATGGCCGAACGATTGACCCGGGTCGGCCTTGAGGTCGATTCGGTGGTCGACCGATTCGCCTGGCTGGCCGACGTGCGGGTGGGCCGGGTGACCGAGGTTTCGCCCCACCCCAACGCCGACCGGCTCTCCCTCTGCACGGTGGATTCCGGCGTTGGCGCGGCCCGGGTGGTTTGCGGCGCGCCCAACGTCCGTCCCGGCATGTTGGTCCCCTTTGCCGCGCCGGGCGTTCGCTTTCCCACCGGACGGGTGCTGGAGAAAAGCGCCATCCGGGGCGAAACATCCGAGGGCATGCTGTGCGCCGCCGCGGAACTGGATCTGGGCGGCGACGCGTCCGGTCTGCTGGAGCTGGACGCCGGCCTTTCGGTGGGCGCGCCCCTCAACGAAGCCCTGGGACTTCGCGATCCGGTGTTGGAGATCGAGCTGACGCCCAACCGACCCGACTGCCTCGGCGTGCTGGGGGTGGCCCGGGAAGTGGCCGCCTTCGAGGGCAAGCGGGTTCGGCCGCCGGAATTCTCCATGCCGCCGGCCGCCGGCTCCGTTTTCAAGCGGACCTCGGTGACCATTGAAGATCCGGAACACTGCCCCCGATACGCCGCCCGAATGGTGGAGAACGTCGCCGTGGGGCCCTCGCCGGACTGGCTCCGGGACCGGCTGGTTTCGGTGGGGTTGCGGCCCATCAACAACCTGGTGGACGTGACCAATTTCGTGATGATGGAAACCGGCCAGCCGCTCCACGCCTTCGACCACGATCGGCTGGAGGAGGGACGGATCGTGGTGCGCACCGCCGAGGAGGGCGAAAAGTTCACCACCCTGGACGGCAAGGAGCGGACCCTGGCCGGCGACATGCTGATGATTTGCGACGGCAAGCGGCCGGTGGCCGTGGGCGGCGTCATGGGCGGGCTCAACTCCGAAATCGAAGACCAGACCCGCAACGTGCTGATCGAGTCGGCCCACTTCGATCCGGTCAGCATCCGGCGGACCGCCAAGCGGCTGGGGCTTTCCACCGACGCCTCTCATCGGTTCGAACGGGGCGTGGACCCCGAAGGGACTCTTCGCGCCCTGGATCGGGCCGCCGCCCTCGTGGCCGAACTGGGGGAGGGGACCTTGCTGGAGGGGACCGTCGACGAACGGCCCATCGTGGTCGGCCCCAAGCCCATCGCCCTGGGCGCGGCCGCGGTCAACCGCCATCTGGGGACTCGGCTGGACCGGGAGGAGATCGCCCAATATTTGCGGTCCATCGAATTCGAGGCGATCCCCGAGCCGGACCCCGACCGGTTGACGGTGACCCCGCCCTCGTTTCGGGTGGACGTGACCCGTCCCGAGGACTTGATGGAAGAGGTGGCCCGGTTGTGGGGATACGACCGGATTCCGGTGACCTTTCCGGCCCTCCCCGCCGAGGGCGCGCCGCCGGCGCCCCGAGTGGAATTGCGAAACCGGCTTCGGGATCGGATGGCGGGATTCGGATTCGCCGAGGTCGTCAGCTACAGCTTCATCGATCCGGCCGCGATGGATCGGCTGCGGATCGGCCCCGAGGACGACCGCCGTCGCCAGCTCCCCATCCTCAATCCCATCAGCGAAGAGATGGCGGCGATGCGGACCACCCTGTTGCCGGGGCTGCTGGACGCCGCGCGCCGCAACTTGGCCCATGGCAACCGGGATCTCCGGCTGTTCGAGGTGGGCAAGGTCTTTTTCGGCAACGGGTCGGACCGGCTTCCCGACGAGTTCGAGTGGACCGGCGGCCTTTGGACCGGCCTTCGAGCCGAGGCCGGCTGGCACACGCCCGCCGCGCCCTGCGATTTTTTCGACCTGAAAGGCGCGCTGGAGGCCCTGCTGACCGGGTTGGGGGCGGCCGGCGTCCGGTTTTCCGCCCTTCCCGACGCCGATTGCGACGCGTTGCGCCCCGGCCACGCCGCGGTCCTTCGTTTGGACGGCGCGGAGATCGGCCGGATCGGCGAGGTTCACCCCGAGGCGCGCGCGGCCTATGATCTGGGCCAGCCGGTTTTCGTCTTCGAGCTGAACCTGGAGGCGATCGCGGGCCGGACTTCCGATCTGCCGCGGGCCGAGCCGTTGCCCCGTTTTCCGGCCGTGTATCGGGACGTGACCCTGGTGCTGGACCGGGGCGCGGAGGCGGCCGACGTGCTGGACCGGGTGCGGGAAAGCGGGGAGCCGCTGGTGGAAGACGTCTGGCTGTTCGACGTCTACGCGGGGGAGAAGATTCCCGCCGGCCGCAAAAGCCTTTCCCTGCGAATCGTCTACCGGTCGCCCGAGGAAACGCTCACCGACGAACGGGTTTCCCCGGCGCATGAACGGATTTCGGCCATGCTGCTCAGCTCCTTCGACGCCGCCTTTCCGGGAGAATCGCGATGACCGTCGAAGCGCCCGAATTTTTGCAGTCCCATTCCATGAAATTTCTGGAAATGGCCTTCCGGACCGACCGGATGGAGCCCCCCGAGCGGGTGGACGGACGGGCCGAGCGGACCGGCGACTGCGGGGATTCGGTGTCCATCTCGGTCACCCTGGAGCGGGACCGGGTGGCGGCCGTGCGGTTTTCGGTGAACGGCTGTCTCAATACCGTGGCCTGCGCCAACGCGGTGGGCGAGTTGGCCGAGGGACGTTCGGTGTCCGACGCCTGGGAGATTCGGCCTGAGGACGTGGCCGCTTTCCTGGAGAGCCTTCCCGAGGACCATTTTCACTGCGCCGAGCTGGCCGTGGGCGCCTTTTATCGGGCGCTGGCGGACAGCCGGCGGAGCCCCTGGAAGGGGGCCTACAAGTAGCCGAAACGCCGCCGGAACGGGGGATTTATTTTTTCTTCTTCCGGCGGCGTTCCGGCTTTGCGTTCGGTTTGTTTCTTCATTGTTTTTAGTGGGTTCCCTCCTTCTCCGCCGGATTTCGTCCCGGCGAATTCCTTCCCCCGGCGAAAAATAAATCCCCCGCCGCGTTTCGGATTTATTCTTGACACGCCGCCGCGATATCGTTTATAGCTCTTACGCCAAGACCCGGATTTTTCTCAATTGGCCGTTTTTCGGCGAAAAAACCTTCCTTTCCTGATAAAAAAGGGGATCTTAAGGAAACCCATATGCGGCTGGAAAACCTGTTGGCGGAACGGCGAAAACCGATCGTGCGCAAATGGTTCGATCAGGTGGTGAACACCTACCCGGCCGACACCTCCAAATTTCTGAAGCAGCAAAAAGACCCCTTCGCGAATCCGGTGGGGGCCGCGACCCTGGAAAGTCTGGAAGGCGCCTTCGACGCCCTTCTGACCGAGGAGTTGGACCGGAAAGCCGCGGCCGCCGCACTGGATCCCGTCATTCGCATCCGCGCCGTGCAAAGCATTCTCTCCACGGAAAACGCCGTCGGTTTTCTGTTTTTTCTGAAAGACATCATTCGAGATGAACTCGGAAGTCGCCTGAGCAAGGCGGAATCCAGCGGAGATCTCCGCGCCTTCGAGCGAAAGATCGACGCGCTGGGCCTCGTGGGGTTTTCCGTCTATGTCCAGTGCCGGGAAACGGTGTTTCAACTCAAGGCGAATGTGGAAAAGAGAAGCGTCTACCGGGCCTTCTCCCGGGCCGGACTCGTTGCCGACCCGGAAGCGGAAGGGCCGGAGCCGGAGGATTCATAATTCATCAACCTTCCATCAGGCCCCGGCCCGCGGCCGGAGGCGCAGAGCGAGGTAACCTTGAATGAATGTTAAGTACATCTCTTCGCTGATGGCGGTCGTCCTGCTCTTCCTGCTCGCCTACGCGGGCGTCGAGGCGGCGGGGCTCAACGTGCTGTTCGGCATCGTATTGCCCTATCTGGCCCTCGCGGTTTTTCTCGCTGGGTTCGCCTATCGGATCCTGGACTGGGCCCGGTCCCCGGTTCCCTTCCGGATTCCCACCACGGCCGGACAACAGCAGACGCTTCCCTGGATCAAGCAGGCCAAACTCGACTGCCCCAGCAGCACCGGCGGGGTCATCGGGCGAATGGTGCTGGAAGTCTGCCTTTTCCGATCCCTGTTCCGGAATCTCCGCTTCCGGTTTCGGGAGGGCGGCCGGCTCTACTACGGCCTGGAGCTGTTCCTCTGGCTGGGAGCGCTGGTTTTCCACTACGCCTTCCTGGCGGTCACCATTCGCCACTTTCGGTTTTTCACCGAGCCGGTACCCTTCTTCATTCCGCTGCTGGAGTCGGTGGACAGCTTTTTTCAGTTCGGTCTTCCGGTGGTCTACCTGTCGGGGATCGCCCTTTTGGCCGGCTTGCTCTACCTGCTGGCGCGCCGGATTTTCATCTCCCACGCCAAATACATCTCCCTGGCCTCCGACTACTTTCCGCTGTTTCTCATCATCGGAATCGCGATCACCGGCATCATGATGCGCTATTTCACCAAGGTGGACGTGGTCAAGGTGAAGGAGCTGACCATGGGGCTGGCCACCTTCCGGCCCGTTCCGGTTCGGGGAATCGACGGGCTGTTCTATGCCCATTTCTTCCTGGTTTGCGTGCTGCTGGCCTACTTCCCCTTCAGCAAGCTGATGCACCTCGGCGGCGTCTTCCTGAGCCCGACCCGGAACCTGCCCTGCAACAGCCGGGCCGAACGCCACATCAATCCATGGAACTATCCGGTCAAAGTCCACACCTACGAAGAATACGAGGACGACTTCCGCGAGCACATGATCGAAGCCGGCCTTCCGGTCGAGAAGAAGGAGTAACCATCATGTCGGACCTTCCCAAATCCCAGGAGGTTCTGGAGAACCTCGATCACGATGCGCCCCAGAAGGACTGGATGGATGTTCCCGCCAAGATCCGGAAGGGGATGTACTGCTACGCGGCCAAGCCCGAGAGCTTGCAGACGCTCGGTTTTCCCCACGCCCGGTCCTGGAACCCCCTGGACGACGATTGGAAGCTGCCGGAAAATTGGCAGCAGATCCTCCACGAGGGCTTCAAGGAGCGGCTGGACAAATTCCGTTCCTTCAAAGTGTTCATGGACATCTGCGTGCGTTGCGGCGCCTGCGCGGACAAATGCCATTTCTTCATCGGCACCGGCGACCCCAAAAACATGCCGGTGCTCCGGGCCGAGCTGATTCGGTCGGTCTACCGGAACGACTTCACCGCCGCCGGAAAAATCTTGGGTCGGCTGACCGGAAGCCGAAAGCTCACCGAGGACGTGCTCAAGGAGTGGTGGTACTACCTGTTTCAGTGCACCGAGTGTCGCCGGTGCTCCCTTTTTTGTCCCTACGGCATCGACACCGCCGAGATCACCATCATGGGACGGGAGCTGCTCAACCTGATCGGCCTCAACATCGACTGGATCGCCACCCCGGTTTCCAACTGCTACCGAACCGGAAACCACCTGGGGATTCAGCCCCACGCCTTCAAGGACATGCTCGATTTCTTCGTGGAGGACATCGAGGACATCACCGGGGTCAACGTCGAGCCCAACTACAACAAAAAGGGCGCCGACATTCTGTTCATTACCCCCTCCGGCGACGTCTTCGCGGACCCGGGCACCTACACGGCCATGGGCTATCTGATGCTGTTCCACTACCTCAAGGAGAAGTACGGGCTGGACGTGACCTGGTCCACCTACGCCTCCGAGGGCGGAAACTTCGGCTTTTTCACCTCTCACGAGACCATGAAGCGGCTCAACGCCAAGATGTACGCCGAGGCCAAGCGGCTGGGCGTCAAATGGATCATCGGCGGCGAATGCGGCCACATGTGGCGGGTGATCCACCAGTACATGGACACCATGAACGGCCCCGCCGACTTCCTGGAGGAGCCGGTTTCCCCCATTACCGGCACCAAGTTCGAAAACGCCAAATCCACCAAAATGGTTCACATCTCCGAGTTCACCGCCGACCTGATCAAGCACGGGAAGCTGGAGCTGGACCCGAGTCGGAACGACAACCTGTCGGTCACCTTCCACGACTCCTGCAACCCCAGCCGGGGCATGGGCATGTTCGACGAGCCGCGCTACGTGATCAAAAACGTGTGCAAGAATTTCTATGAAATGCCGGCCAACACCATCCGGGAAAACACCTTCTGTTGCGGCAGCGGGTCGGGCCTGAACGCCGGCGAGGACATGGAGCTGCGAATGACCGGCGGTCTGCCCCGGGCCAACGCGGTCAAATACGCCCGCGACAAATTCGGCGTGAACATGTTGGCCTGCGTGTGCGCCATCGACCGGGCCGTCTTCCCCGATCTGATGTCCTACTGGGTGCCGGAGGTGGACGTCACCGGCGTCACCGAACTGGTGGGCAACGCCCTGATTTTGCCGGGCGAAAAGGAACGCGAGACCGACCTGCGCGGAGAACCGCTGCCGGGAATGGAGGAGTAAATGCGCAAACTCTACAACAAGGAATGGGTCATCGCCGGGCTGGCGGTGTTCGCCGTTCTGGCGACCTTCCCCTTTTGGTACAACCACGGCAAGGCCGCTCCGGCGCCCGAGGTGGAACTCACCGAAAAAGCCAAACAGGCGAAACAGTGCGTTCGGCCCACCGAATACATCCGAAACAACCATATGCAGCTGTTGGATCTCTGGCGGGACACGGTGGTCCGGGAAGGCATCCGGATTTACGAGAACGAGGAAGGAAAGCGCTTCAACATGAGCCTTTCCAACACCTGCCTCGACTGTCACAGCAACAAGGAAGAATTTTGCGACCGGTGCCATGAATACGCCTCGGTGGACCCCTATTGCTACGACTGCCACATCGACAAGCCCAAGGAGAAAGAGTGATGGAACGCAGCAGACGATCCTTTCTGAAAGTTGCCGGAATCTCCGCGCTGGGCGCCGGGGCGGTCGGAACCGGACCGGTGCTGAACGCGCTGGCCGGGGGCGGGGGGCACGGCGGAGCGGAAAAAAAGACCATCCGGATGATGCCGGCGGAAAACGCCCTGCACGCCACCCGATGGGGCATGGTTATCGACACGCGAAAACTCAAAAGCCGCCGCGACGTGGAACCGCTCATCGAGGCTTGTCACAAGGTGCACAACGTGCCGGACATGCCCAACAAAAATCACGAAATCAAATGGATCTGGGAAACCGAGTTCAAGCATGCCTTCCCCGGCAACGAAAGCCCGCTCCTGAACGAAGCCGCCGAGCATTCGCCTTTCCTGGTGCTTTGCAATCAGTGCGACAATCCGCCCTGCGTTCGGGCCTGTCCCACCCAGGCGACCTTCCAGGCCGCCAATGGCATCGTCATAATGGACTTTCACCGCTGCATCGGTTGCCGCTTTTGCATGGCGGCCTGCCCCTTCGGCGCCCGAAGCTTCAATTTCCAGGACCCCGAACCCTTCATCGCCGAGGTCAACAAAAAATTCCCCCGGCGTTGCAAGGGCGTGGTCGAGAAATGCAACTTCTGCGCGGAGCGGCTGGCCGAAGGCAAGCTGCCGGCCTGCGTGGAGGCGTCCAAAGGCGCGCTGATTTTTGGCGACCTGGACGACCCCCACTCCGAAATCCGGGAAGTCCTGCGGGAAAACTTCACCATTCGCCGGAAACAGACGCTCGGGACCGAGCCGTCGGTTTACTATATCGTCTAGGGAGGATCCATGCTTGAATTAGCGATCAAGGGAAGCAAGCGATACTACGGCTGGATGCTCGCCTTGGCGGCGGTGGCCGGCCTGGGGGTGGCCACGTGGCTCTGGCAGCTCGATTTCGGTCTCGGCATCACCGGCATGAGCCGGGACGTGTCCTGGGGCTTTTACATCGCCCAGTTCACCTTTCTTGTGGGCGTCGCGGCCGGAGGCGTCATGGTGGTCCTGCCCTATTATCTTCACAACTACAAGGCGTTCGGACGGATCACCATCCTTGGCGAGTTTCTGGCCATCTCGGCCATCGTGATGTGCCTGCTGTTCATCACGGTGGATCTGGGACAGCCCTACCGGATGCTGAACGTGATTTTCTACGCCACGCCCCATTCCATGCTCTTCTGGGACATGATCGTGCTGAACGGCTATCTGTTTCTGAACATCCTGGTGGGCTGGAACGTCCTTCAGTCCGAACGGAACAACGTGCCGCCGCCCAAATGGATCAAGCCGTTCATCTACCTGTCCATTCCCTGGGCCATCGGCATCCACACCGTAACGGCCTATCTGTACTGCGGCCTGCCCGGCCGCGGCTTCTGGCTCACCGCCATTCTGGCCCCGCGCTTTTTGGCCTCCGCCTTCGCGGCCGGCCCCGCGTTCCTGATTCTGCTGTGCCTGCTCATCCGGCGGGTCACCAATTTCGATCCGGGCCGCGAGCAGATTCAGAGCCTGGCCAAAATCGTCACCTACGCCATCATCCTGAACATTTTTTTCTTCCTGTGCGAAGTGTTCGTGGCGGCCTACAGCCAGATTCCCGAGCACATGGATCACCTGAAGTATCTGTTCTTCGGGCTGCACGGCCATGACAGCCTGGTTCCCTTCATGTGGACCTCCATGGCCCTGATGGCGCTCGGCGCCCTCATGTTGCTGTTCCCGGCCATGCGGAAAAACGAAAGCATGCTGGCCGTCGCCTGCGGCGCCATTTTCATCGGCACGTGGATTGACAAGGGGCTGGGCATGATCTCCGGCGGTTTCGTCCCCAACCCGTTGCACGAGGTCAACGAATATGCGCCGACCATTCCCGAGCTGATCATCACCCTCGGCGTTTGGGCGGCCGGATTCCTGGTGTTGACCGCGTTGTTCAAAATGGCGGTCGGCGTCAAGGAGGAGGTCCGGGCGTAACGGATTTCCGCCGCTTCTTCGGATTTCCCGAATCGAAAGAAACGGGTCTCCGGTCTGATTTCTCGGACCGGAGACCCGTTTCCTTTTTTTGGGGGAAATATCCGCTTTCGCCGTGCGGGAAGAGCGCCGAAGGCACTGCCGATTCCAAAGGAGTCCTTCCCTAACC
>JBKHDD010000019.1:0-46037 GCA_046541515.1 Desulfococcaceae bacterium | reverse complement strand
GCCTGCGGCCGCCCCCGCCGCTCCGGCCGCCGCGCCCTCCGACGCCGCCTCGGAAGCCCGCATTCGCGCCGAAGTGGAAGCGCGCATGAAGGCCGAGATGGAAGCAAAGGCCAACGCCGAGGAAGAGGCCAAGAAGAAGGCCGAGGCCGACGCCGCCAAGAAGAAGGCGGAGGAGCAGGCCAAAGCCAAGGCCGACGCCGAAGCCAAGGCCAAAAAGGACGCCGAGGAGAAGGCCCGCATCGAAGCCGAAGAGGCCAAGCTCCGCAAAGTCATCGAGGCCGACCGGAAGAAGCGGCTGGCCAAGCTGGCCGAGCGCCAGGCCCAGCTGGCCGCCGAACGCGCCAAGTCCGCGGACAAGACGCCCCTCGAACGTCTCGAGGAAGAAATCGACTGGGCCAACAACCGCTAACGACGTTTTCCGGGCGTTGGAAAGCCCCGGCGGGAAGCCGGGCCCCATAATTCCCAATGCCCGCGCGTGTTCAACCAGGCGTGACAAATCCTCAACGAAGGAGGAATGAACGAATGTCCAGACTCGTAGCTTTTGCCGGTATTCAGGGCGGTTACAATATCGTTTCCAAGGTCGAGGGAAAGTACAAGCGCGCCCTTGACAGCATGGACGCCACCACCGAAGTCGGTTTTCCGAACACCGCGTACTACCTCCCCGTCATCTACTCCCTGCTCGGGCTGAAGGTGGAAAAACTCGAGGATATCAAAAAACCCCTCGAAATTGCGCGCAAACTGCTTCCCCCCCACGTCAAGGGCTCCAACCACCTGCCCTACCTCGGGCCCCTTCTGGACGCCGGCATGGCGGCCCTGATCGCCTTCGAGATCGAGGAAGCCCTGCGGTACCTTTCCGACCCCGATTTCTACTACGTCTCCGAGGAGACCGATCCGGAAAACGGCAAAATCTGGCTGGGCGCCGCCGAAGACGCCATCTTCCGGAAACGGGGCGTGGAATTCGTGGACGGCTCCGCCCCCGGCTTCGCCGCCATCGTCGGCGCGGCCCCGGATCCCGAGATCGCCAAAATGATCATCGAAGAGTACCAGAAGCGTTCCATCTACGTCTTCATGGCCGCCAACCAGAACGGCACCACCCTCTCCGAACAGCTCATCGAGGCGGGGGTGGAGATCGGCTGGAACACCAAAATCGTGCCCTTCGGGCCGGACATTTCCTCGGCCATTTTCGCTTTGGGTTTCGCCAACCGCGTGGCCATGGCCTTCGGCGGCGTGCAGCCCGGCGACTACAAAAA
The DNA here is from genome assembly GCA_046541515.1 of Desulfococcaceae bacterium. Lineage (GTDB taxonomy): Bacteria > Desulfobacterota > Desulfobacteria > Desulfobacterales > Desulfococcaceae > CAYFVR01. The sequence goes on along the minus strand of JBKHDD010000019.1, from coordinate 44,787 downwards.
AATCCTGATGTACAACAAAAACCGCGTGTTCGCGTTCGTGAACGCTTTGGGCGACGTGAACGCCGAGTGGGCCGCCGCGGCGGCCGGCGCGGTCAACTGGGGCTTCCCCACCCTGGCCGACACCGACATTCCCTCCATTCTTCCCACGGGTATCTGCACCTACGAGCACGTGGTCGGCAACGTTTCCCACGAGGAGATGGTGCAGAAATCGGTGGAAACCCGCGGTCTCAAGGTCACCGTCTCCGAGATCGACATTCCCTGCTCCTTCGGCCCGGCATACGAGGGCGAGCGGGTCCGCGGCAAGGACCTTTTCGCGCAGATGGGCGGCGGCAAGACCCAGAACACCGAGTACCTGGTCATGGCCGAGATGAACCAGATCGAGGACGGCAAGGTGGAGGTCAAGGGCAAGGACATCCCCGACCTGCAACGCGGCGACGTGCTGCCGCTGGCGGTCTACGTTCAGGTGGCCGGCCGGAAGTTCCAGAAAGACTTCGAGCCGATTCTGGAGCGGCAGATTCACCACCTGGTCAACTACATCCAGGGCGTCATGCACGCCGGCCAGCGCGACATCGCCTGGGTCCGGGTCAGCGAGGCGGCCAAGGAGAAGGGCTTCACTCTGAAGGACATCGGCGTGGTGCTTCACGCCAAGATGCACCAGGACTTTCAGGCCATCGTGGACAAGGTCCAGGTGACCCTCTACACCGACAAGGCGGACGTGGACAAGATCACCGAGGAGGCCCGGGCCGCCTACAAGCAGCGGGACGAGCGGGTGGACAAGCTCACCGACGAGGAGGTGGACACCTTCTACTCCTGCTCCCTGTGCCAGTCCTTCGCCCCCAACCACATCTGCACCGTCAGCCCCGAGCGGACCGGACTGTGCGGCGCCTACAACTGGATGGACTGCCGGGCGGCCTACGAGATCAGCCCCACCGGCCCCAACCAGCCGATCCAGAAGGGCGAGTGTCTGGACCCGAAGCTGGGCCAGTGGAAGGGCGTCAACGAGTTCGTGGCCAAGGCCACCCGCGGCGCCGTCACCAAGTACAATTTCTACTCCATGGTCTACGACCCCATGACCACCTGCGGCTGCTGCGAGTGCATCGCGGCCATGCTGCCGGGCTTAAACGGCGTCATGACGGTCAACCGGGAATTCACCGGGGAAACCCCCTGCGGCATGAAGTTTACCACCCTGGCCGGCGTCATGGGCGGCGGCGCTTCCTCGCCGGGCTTCGTGGGCCACTCCAAGTTCAACATCACCCAGCGGAAGTTCATCCTGGGCGACGGCGGGCTGCTGCGGATGGTCTGGATGCCCAAGGCCCTCAAGGAAGAGCTTCGCGAGCGACTGATCGCCCGAGGCGAGGAGATGGGCATGCCGGACCTGATCGACCGGATCGCCGACGAGACCGTCGGCACCACCGAAGAGGAAATCCGGCCGTTCCTGGAAGAGAAAAAGCATCCGGCCCTGGAAATGGAGCCGCTGGTCGGCTAACGGCGTAACCGCGGCTCGGGGCGGCGGCCAAGGGTCCCGCCCCGCTCCAGAACCCGAACGCCGGGCCCCGTTTCGACCTCGGGCCGACGTCGGGTCCGGCGACCCGATTACAAGGAGAGACGCATGGCCTTAACCGGTATTCAGATCTTCAAGCTTCTGCCCAAGACCAACTGCAAGGAATGCGGCGTTCCCACCTGCCTCGCCTTTGCCATGAACCTGGCGTCGGGCAAGGCCAGCCTGGACGACTGCCCCTACGTGTCCGAAGAGGCCCGCGAAAAGCTGGCCGAGGCCTCCGCGCCCCCGATTTTGCCGGTGGACATCGGCGCCGGGGTTCGCAAGCGGACCGTGGGCGGCGAAACGGTGCTGTATCGACACGAAAAGACCTTTTTCAATCCCACCGCCATCGGCGCGATGGTGGGCTCCGACACTCCCGAGGCCGACCTGACCGCCAAGCTCAAGGAATGGAACGCCCTCCAGTACGAGCGGGTCGGGTTTAACCTGCGCCCCGAGCTGGTGGCCCTGAAGGACGCCTCCGGCGACGCGGCCGCCTTTTCGGCGCTGGCCAAAACCATCGCCGAGACCTCCGAGTTCAACTTGGTGCTCATGTCCGACAAGGTGGACGTGCTCAAGGCGGGCGCGGAAGCCTGCGCCTTCAAAAAGCCGCTGCTCTACGCGGCCACGGCGGACAACGTGGACGAGCTGGGCGCGCTGGCCAAGGAGATGGATTTGCCTCTGGCCGTCAAGGCCGGCAACGTGGAAGATCTCATCGCCCTGACCGACAAGCTGGTGGCCATGGGCCACAAAAAGCTGGTGCTCGACTCCGGCGCGCGCGAGGCGAAGCGGGCCCTGGAGGATCAGGTGGCCATGCGCCGGGCGGCCCTCAAGGACCTGAACCGTTCCCTGGGCTTCCCGACCATCACCTTCCCCTGCGAAATGGCCCCCAACCTGGAGATGGAAACCCTCATCGCCGGCATGTTCGTGGCGAAGTACGGCGCCATCGCCATTCTTTCGGATTTCAAAGGCGAGACGCTCTTCCCGCTGCTGCTGGAGCGGCTCAACATTTTCACCGATCCGCAGCGGCCCATGACCGTGACCGAGGGCATCTACCCGGTGAACAACCCGGGCGAGAACGCCCCGATTCTGGTCACCACCAACTTCGCCCTGACCTACTTCATCGTCTCCGGCGAAATCGAGGCGAGCAAGGTGCCCACCTGGCTGCTGATCAAGGACGCCGAGGGGCTGTCGGTCCTCACCGCCTGGGCCGCCGGGAAGTTCGCGGGCGACGACGTGGGGATGTTCGTGAAGAAATGCGGCATCGCCGACAAGGTGAAGCACCAGGAGCTGATCATCCCCGGCTACGCCGCCGCCATCGCCGGCGACGTGGAGGAGGAGCTTCCGGGCTGGACCATCACCGTCGGCCCCCGCGAGGCCGCGCATATTCCCGCCTTTCTGAAGGAAAAGTCCAAATAGGGCCGGCCGTTTCGCCGCCGGCCGCGCGTCGGTCGGCGGCGTCGGCCCGAAAACGATCCGAGAAAAGCGACGAACGGCCCGATCCGGTCGGGCCGTTCGTCGAATCTGACCTTTACCACGGCGTAGGAGGAAGGTTCTCATGGCAAAATTAGTGGATGTGCTGCGACCGCTCAACGAGGGCGAATTCTGGGTGATCGGCGAGTCGCTCAACGTCATCGGCACCAAGATCGGAAAGGCGTTCAAAGAGCGCGATCCCAAGCCGATTCAGGAAGAGGCCCTGATGCAAAAGGAAAAGGGCGTGGACATGATCGACATCAACCTGGGCCCCGCCAAAAAAGAGGGCGTCGAGCTGATGCCCTGGGTGGTGGAAGTGGTCCAGGAGGTGGTGGACGACGTGCCGCTGGTGCTGGACACCTCCAACATCGACGCCATCGCCGCGGCCCTGCCCAAGTGCAAGCTGCCCACGATGATCAACTCCATCATGGTGCGGCCGGAGCGGTACGAAAAAATGGTTCCCCTGGCCGCCGAGCACCAGGCCGATTTCTGCGCCCTGATGTGGGGCCCCGAAGGTCTGCCGCGCGACGAAAACGAGCGGGCCGCCCTGCTGGTGGAGCTGATGACCGTGGCCAACGAGGCCGGGGTCCCCAACGAGCAGATGTGGGTGGACGGCATCGTGACCCCGGTGAACATCCAGCAGCCCCAGGCCATTTCCCTGATGAATTTCATGGACATGCTGCCCGAGATCATGCCCGGCTGCCAGAGCACCTGCGGCGTCTCCAACATTTCCAGCGGCATTCCCGATCATCTGCGCCACGTGATGAACATCACCTTCACCGCCATGCTCACCCACCACGGCATGAAGTCCTTCATCGCGGACGCCCGCGACCAGGTCACCATGGACATGGCCCACGGCAAGCGGGCCGACATCATGGACGCGGTGAAGCAGACCATGGACGGCAACCAGCCGGACATGGACAGCCTGTCCACCGAGCTGCAGCACTACGTCAAGTCGGTCAACGTCATCCTGGGCAAGTCCCTGTTTTCCGACTCCTGGCTGGAGCTGTAGACCGATCTTCCCGTTTCGTTGGACCCATGGCCTCTCCCCTTGTCGGGGAGGGGCCTTTTTTTTCGGGCGGCGGCGCCCCTCGGCGTCTCCGCCAAATCCCTTGAAAACCCCGTTCCACTTTGTTATTCAAGCGGGAGTCGGGGTCCCCGCGGCCGGGGGACGAGCCCGGAAAGGAGAACGCGGTGATTCAGTCCAAGGCCCTTGAGGTCAACTTGGCCAGCTACCATGTGGACGTCGACATCGACCCCGCCTACGAGCCTCTGCAAGCGGTCATGTCCCGCTATTACGGACTGGCCGAAGGGCTGACCACCTTTCTCAAGGAGCTGTCCCACCCCCGCAAGAATCTCCAGTTCATCGTCGCCGAAGCCCGGGCCTACGCCCTCAACTATTTTCACCTCCTGCGGGACCACGAGCGGGGACCGGAAGCGGCCGCCCTCTTCGTCGATATCTTCCTGTCCGCCCTGGACCAATCCCCCGATCCGGACGTGCGGACCGACGCGGTGGACGACCTGCTGCTGTTTCTCCAGAAAATGATCAGGGAATCGGGGAGCGGGGCCATCGGGCGCTTCATTCCGGTCCTGGACGACGCCTTCGCTCGGATCGCCGATCTGGACGAAGACGATTTTTTTCTTTTCGTCAAAAGCTATTACCGGCCGGAGCGGCTGGCCGAGGCGCTGGCGCCCTATTCCTCGGACGTGGCCATCGATTTCGCGCCGGTCAACCGGTTCCTGGCCCGGTATTTGGCGGCGGCCTACGACTACTGGCTGGCGCAGGACGACCCCTTCGACTGGTTTTCCCAAGAGGTGGACGGCCTGGCCGACCGGGAGGCGGTGGCGCTCATTTTCGAGGAAATCGACCGAGACCGCATTCGGGCGTACCGGGAGCGGCTGGACGCCGTGCTGGCCGACGAGGCCGGCGGCACGGAACACGCCCGGGCGCTCTATCGGCTCGGCGGGTTGCTGAATCTCCCCGGATACAACGATTTCGTGGAGGCCTATCGGAAGATTCCCTCCCGCCTGCTGGCCGCCGGGCGGGACAGCGGCCAGAGCAACCGCTGGAAGGTGATCTTCCTTTTCCACATCATGAACATCGCCGGCCTTTCGGTGATCCACGAGGAGGCGCTCCGGGACATCAACCGGACCCTGGGCTGGCTCATCGGACACGAACGGTTCTCCTATCTGGATCAGCTGATCCAGGAAACCTTCGCCATCCTCAAGACCCGTTTTCGGGATTTCCCGGCCACGGCCCTCACCTGCGTCCTCAACATGGGCCGGGGCGTCTACCGCACCGACGACAGCGACCTGGTGAAGTTGTTCATCAACGCCGCCACCGACCTGGGCTTTCAGGCGCCCATGATCGGCGGGGTGGGGGACGACTGGCAAATCCGGGTCAACGCGGCCCACCTTCAGAACATCCGGGTCTGGATGGAGCTGATCGGCCTGAATCCCAAATGGTCCACCCGCCTGCTGTCCGACCTGGTGATTCATCTTTCCGTCGGCGGCGTGTTCATCAAGGACACCGACCTGTTTCCCCGGGACGTGACCCGGCTGCTCAACGCCGATATCGGCCCGGTGTACAATCTGGTCAAGCAGCTTTGTCGGCTTTTTCCGGTCTACTTCAACGACATCGGCGCGGAAGGCGAGCTGCGGGATATTTCGACTCGCATCGACGAGGTGGCCAACCGCAAGGATCCCCTGGTCCATTTTCTGCGGAAGCAGACCCACGTGGAGAGCAGCAACCGGGTGGTCCATTTCGTTGCGGCGGTGCTCCGATATTGGCGGACCCGGGACCGATCCCACGTGGAGCCCTTCGTGCCGCCCAATATTTTCGAGCGGATTCCCGAAGGCGGCCCGCACATCGAGGGCGTTCATCGGGCCATGGTTCGGCTGGCGGAATGGGAGATCGTGGACGATCCCCAGGACGTGCTCCGTCGGAGCGAGGCGGAGCTGCGGGAGCGGCTGGCGGAGGCGCCCGGCATCAGCGATCGGGACCGGGAGCGGGTGGCGCTGGCGGCCAAGCTGTTCAAGCTGCTGCACCAGAAATATCGGCTGGTGCTGGGCGGGGCCGGCGAGGACGACGTCTCCCGGTATCTGTCCCAGCTCCGCACCGAGGCCTTCCCCGACCTGGGCGATCTCCGGGAGGCCCTGGCGGAGCCCGACATCGGCCGAAAGGTCGCCCGACTGCTGGACTACCTGGAAACGCTCAAGGGGCGGATTCTTTCGGAAGAGGAATACGAAATCCGGGAGGACATCTACAAGAAGCGCCACTTCACCGTGGACATTCCCTCCATGTACGGCAGCTACCACGAGCTGAAGTTCGACGCCCTGGGCCTCGCCTTTCGGATCGAGTCGGTGGTCAACGCCGGTTTCGAGGAGATCGTCGACCGGATCGACCTGACGCTGATCACCAAGGAGATCTTCTTTCGGATTTACGAACTGCTTCGACTGTTCGACCGAGCCCTGCGGGTGGACGGCATCGCCTCGGTGGAGATCGAAGTGCAGCTGGAGCTGCTGAGCCACGCCCTGGAAACCCGCGGCTTCACCTTCACCCAGTATCTGGACATCTTCAAGGGGTTCGCCCGGGCGGTCTCCAACATCATCAGCGACTATTTCCACAACGTCCACGAGCACAACCTGAACCGGATTCTGGAGGGGCTGCCGCCGGACCAGATTCTGGACAAATACCTTGCCGGCGACGGCGACGACGACCCGGAAAAGCGCCGCCATCGCATCAGCGAAATTTTTTTCCGGGAAAAGATCGCCATGTCCCTGGGCCTCCAGCAGCTCGATCTGTTCCTGGGCCGGGTGCTTCAAACCCTGTTTCAGCAGGCCAACAAAGTCCCGGAAGACAAGCTGCGGCAGCTGCTCAACTACGATCCCCAGCGGGCCATGACCTCCATCACCGCTCCGGAGGATCGGGCCGTGGGCATCATCCACCTGGGAAACAAGGGGCACAATCTGGTCAAGCTGCACCGGCTGGGCTTTCCGGTGCCGCCCGGCTTCATCATCACCACCGAGGTCTTCCGCTGCCGAGAGGTCATCGAGACCTATCCGCCGGCGGCCAAGAACTTCGAGGCCCAGATGGCCCACCACATCCGGGGCATCGAGGGACAGACCGGCAAACGGTTCGGCGATCCCGACAACCCGCTCCTGTTTTCCGTGCGCAGCGGTTCCTCCATCTCCCAGCCGGGCATGATGGACACCTTTCTCAACGTGGGGATGAACGAGGAGATCGCCGAAGGGCTTGCCAGGCGAACCGGCAACCCTTGGTTCGCCTGGGACAACTACCGCCGCTTCATCCAGTGCTTCGGCATGTCCTACGACCTCCAGCGGGACGATTTCGACGCCATCATGGAGGATTTCAAGCGGGAAAAGGACATTCCCTTCAAGCGGGGCTTTTCCGGAGAGGAGATGCGGGCCCTGGCCCGGGCCTACAAGCAACGGGTCGTCGAAGCCGGCATCGCCATTCCGGACGATCCCTTCGAACAGCTCATGGTCACGGTGAACAAGGTGCTCAATTCCTGGGAGTCGGCCAAGGCCCAGGCCTACCGAAAAATCATCGGGATTTCCGACGACTGGGGCACGGCGGTGACGGTGCAGAGCATGGTCTACGGCAACCTGTCGCCCTCGGCCGGCACCGGCGTGGTCTTCACCCACAACCCCAAATGGTCCGAGGACACGCTGCGGCTCTGGGGCGATTTCACGGTGGGGAACCAGGGGGAGGACGTGGTTTCGGGGCTGGTCAAGACGCTGCCCATCTCGCTGATCCAGCAGGACCGGGAGATGCGGGACACCGACATCACCATGGAAACCCATTTCCCCGAAATCTACAAGGCGCTCAAAGAATGGGCCGCCGAATTGATCTACCAGCGGGGCTGGAGTCCCCAGGAGATCGAATTCACCTTCGAAGGTCCGCGTTTCGCCGATCTTTATCTGCTCCAGAGTCGGAACATGGCCATGCGCAAGCGCAAGCAGGTTTTCACCTTTGATCCGGAAGACCTGATCGGCAACGGCGATTTGCTGGGCAACGGCATCGGCGTCAGCGGCGGGGCCATGAGCGGTCGGGCGGTGTTCACCCTGGAGGAGATCGACCGGTGGCGGCGGGACGAGCCCGACGCCCGGCTGATCCTGCTGCGCAACGACACGGTGCCCGACGACATCCGGGAGATCAACGCCGCCGACGGCCTCCTCACGGCCCGGGGCGGATTGACCTCCCACGCCGCCGTGGTGGCCCACCGGCTGGGCAAAACCTGCGTGGTGGGTTGCGGCAACCTGATTTGCAGCGAACCGGACCGCCTCTGCCGTTTCGACGAGCAAGAGGTCCGTTCCGGCGATTTCTTAAGCATAGACGGCCAGGAAGGCCATGTTTACAAGGGGCTTATGCGCGTTCGGGAAACCTGAACCGGAAAGGAGAGCCATGAGCGAGGGCTTTGGTGGAGATACGACGGCGCTGGGAATCAACGGTCTGGGGCGGATCGGGAAACTGACGGTCTGGCATCACGTGGCCCGGAAATTTTTCGATGAGCTGGTGGTCAATTTGGGGCGGGACGTGGGGTCTTCCCTGGCCGATGTCGCCCATTATCTGGAGCGGGATTCCACCTACGGTTCCTTGCAGCGATATCTGCACGGACACAAGGGCGAGCGGGTGATCGCGAACTTGGACGAGACGGCCGGAACCATGACGGTGGACGGCGTTCCGGTCCGGTTTCTGCGCGCCGCCCGGAGCCCCGCGGACATCGGCTGGGGGGAACAAGGGGTGAAGCTGGTGGTGGACACCACCGGTCAGTTCAAGGACCCGACCCTGCCCGGGGACGCCAAGGGGGCCGTTCGAGGCCATCTGGAGGCCGGGGCGGAACGGGTGGTGGTCTCGGCCCCCTTCAAAATCAAGGACAAGGGCAAGGCCATGCCCGAGGACGCCATCACCACCGTGATGGGCATCAACGACGGGGATTACGATCCGCGGCGGCACAAGATCGTTTCAAACGCCTCCTGCACCACCACCTGCCTGGCCCACATGATGAAGCCGCTCATCAACGTCTACGGGTCCAAGCGGATTCTGTCGGCGTCCATGGCCACCGTTCACGCCGCCACCGGTTCCCAGGAAGTGCTGGATCGGCTGCCCCAGGCCGGCGCGTCGGATTTGCGCAAAAACCGCAGTGTAATGAACAACATCATCCTGACCACCACCGGCGCGGCCGACGCCCTGCGGCTGGTCATTCCCGAGATGGAGGAGATCGGCTTCATCGCCGAATCGGTCCGGATTCCCACCACCTCGGGCTCGCTGGTGATTCTGGTGGTCAACTTCCAGGACGACATTTCCGGGGAGTCGATCCGGCGAGAGTCGCTCAATCAGGTCTACCGGCAGGCGTCGGAAATGGACCCCAAGGGCTATCTGCTCTACACCGAGGAGCAGAACGTTTCCGGCGACATCGTCGGCACGCCCCGGGCCGCGGCGGTGATCGAGGGCCACGAAACCCACACCCGCACGGCCGAGGCGACCATCAACCTGGGCAACGTGCCTGGGCTGGAAAAGGAGGTGGGCTGCTCGCTGAAGGACGCCCACGTCCGCGTGCCCATCACCCAGGCGGTGGTCTACGGCTGGTACGACAACGAGCTGGCCTCCTACGTCAACATGCTGGGAGACCGGACGGTGACCATCGCGGAAAACATGTAGTTTGCCCGGGAGCGGCGCGGGGGAGACGGCCTGCGTCGTTTCGGGAAATTCCCCGGCCACTTTTTTAAAAAGAGGGAAGCCCGCCGATCGAACGATCGTTCCAGGCCGACGTGGGAGGGCGGGGCGGAGTCCATCCGCGTCGGCCCCTTTTCAGAAGAAAAATCGCAACGGTCCCCGGAACCGATGGAATTCGGCCCCGGGGGCCGTTTGTTTTTGGAGGGGAACGCCGTCGGAGTTCCCCGGACGCGGCTCTCGTTAGAGGGATTGATCCAGCAGGGCGTGGCTGAGCGCCACGAACTCCGCCACGGACAAGGTTTCCGCTCGGCGGGCGGGGTCGACGCCGGCCGCTTCCAGCCCCGCCTGGGCCTCGGCCGGGGAAAGGTTTATTCCGCCGCCGGCCAGGGCGTTGCGCAGGGTTTTGCGGCGTTGCCCAAATGCGGCCCGGACCACCTGGAAAAGGAAGGCCTCATCCCGCGCCGGGCGGGGCGGCTCCACGAAGGAGAAGGTCAGCACGGCGGAATCGATTTTGGGGCGAGGATAGAAGCGGGGCGCGGCCACGTCCAGCAGGGGCCGAACCTTGGCGCAGTAGGCCACCAGCACCGCCAATCGGCCGTAGTCCCGGCCGCCGGGTTGCGCCATGATTCGGTCGGCCATCTCCTTTTGGAACATGAGCACGGCGCGGGAAACGGCGGCGCGCTCCGCGACGAGCTTGGCCAGCACTTGGGAGGAGATGTGGTACGGCAGGTTGCCCAGCACCGTGAACTGGTTGACCCCTTCCGAGGCGGCGAGTTTCGGAATGTCGAATTTGAGGATGTCGGCGTGGAGGAGGGCGACCTTTTCGGCCACGCCGGCGGCCAAAAGTTCGGTTTGCAGCAGGTCCACGATCCGGCCGTCGGTTTCCAGGGCGTAGACTTTTTGGACTCGCCGGGCGGCCGGAACGGTCAGCGCCCCCAGCCCAGCCCCGATTTCCAGGACGATTTCATCCGAAGACAGCCCGGCCCGGTCCACGATGGCCTTGGCGGTGGACGGCTCCGAAAGAAAATTCTGGCCGAGCTGCCGCTTGGCGTTCACGTTCCAGGCGTTGAGGAGGGCGCGGGGGGAGGTCATGGGTGGCATCTACCATGGTCCGGGGAGGTTTTCAAACGTTGCGGTGATTGCCGCCCGTTACAAGTTTGTGTCCCAAGGTGTAGCAGTGCAAGGCGGCGGGGACAAACCGCAACTCCAAGTTTTCCACCTCCCGGGTTCCGGTTTGGGTCCGGGTGGTGATCAGTGGATTCCGGATGTGGTTGGTGTGGCAGAATTTGATCCGGTTTTTCAGCTCTTTCGGTTTTCGGAAGAAGCGGTCCGTCCACTTGACTTCCATCGCCCAATCCACTTTTTGGCGCGGGTCCAACCGAATGATATCCACTTCGCCGCCTTTCCATCGCGCATAGTACAGGAGGGCCTCGGAATGGAACCACTGAGCGAAAATCGCGGTTTCCGCCAAATTGCCCATCGCCGGGTCTTCTTCGGAAATCGGCGCGAAGAGAGCGGTGCGGATGGAGGGATTGGTCAGGTAGACTTTGAAAAAGTTGGCCCGTTTGAAGCGGCGGGCGTTCTCGTCGATCCGATGGACCCGGCGGATTAAAAATGCGGCCTCCAAATATTCCATGTATTTTTTTAGAGTGTTTTTGGAAACGCCGGAGTCCTTGGACAGCGCTTCCAACGAAACTTCTTCCGCAGAGTTGAAGGCGAGGGTGGCGAAGAGGGAATTCAGCTCCTGGATGTCCTGAATCCCGTAGAGGCTGGGCAGGTCCCGCAGCAGCACCTTGTCGATGATGTCGCCTTTGATGAATCGGCCGGGGTCGGACTGAATGGCTTCGGAGAAAACGACTTCCGGGTATCCGCCAAAATTGAGGTAATGGATGAAGCGCTGATTGAGTTCCTGGATGCTTTCTGTCTGGAAAAAGCCTTCGGGTGTCTCCGGGGGAATGACGAGGTCGGTTTCTTCCAGCAGGTCCAGGTATTCGTGGAAGTTCAGCGGAGGCAGAAGAAAATCGGTGAAACGGCCGGCTCCGGATTCCACGCTTTTCAGCCGAAGGGCCGCGGCGACGGAACCGGAAACGGTGAATTTGAGATTGGGAAGGCGGTCCACGAGAACCTTGAGCTGGATTTCCCAATCCTTCAGATACTGGATTTCATCGAAAAAGAGATGGCATTCGTCCGCCTGAAGGTTCACGCCGGCCGCCTCGGCGTAGCGTTCCAGCATTTCCTCGATTCCCAGCCCGTTGAAAATGGGATGATCCATGGAGAAATAGGCGATCCGTCGGGGAGCCTCTTTCTGGTCGAGAAGCGCCTGGATGGTGTGATGGATCATCACCGTCTTCCCCACCCGGCGCGGACCCATGAGCACTGTGGCGCGGCGGATTTCCCGGGAAGTGGCAAGCGGCAGGAATCTGGAGAGATAGGCGCGGGGGCGTAATTTGCGAAAGCCGGCCGAAATAGCGCCGGTTTCCCACCATGGGTTTTCCGTTCGCAGTCGTTGGATGATTTGTTGGGAGGAGATTTTTTTCATGATTCATGATTTCTCATGATAGCAATCTCGCCGCTAAAGTCAATGTGTTGATCTTGGTTGTGGCTTGCGTGAATCGCCATGCCTCACTCGGGAGCGACGAGTTGTAATCGTCGCTCGATTTCCGCGACCTCCCGATTCGACAAGCGCAATTCCGTTCATCCCGAATATCCAAATTCAAGCCATTTCCCCCTTGACCGCGCAGCGTATCCAGCCGATGATGTTTTTGGCGTCCAACCCATGCGACTTGATGTTGGGTTGCCCAATTATTCTTAATTCTATTTTGGGAGGCTGGCGCTTTGGAAGGGGAAATGGAGTTTCCCGATCCGAAAAAATCCCCCCTACCCCCCTTTACGAAAGGGGGAGAAAGCCGCCGCTCAAGCAACTTGCCAAAGTAGAAATAAAGACAAGGTAAAAAACCATGAAACGTGCTGAATTTCACGCAAGCGTTTCGGAAGATGGCCATATTTTCCTACCGGCACAAATTCGGAAGCGGTTGCTGTTGAAGCCTTCCCAAGTGGTCAAAGTCATCGTTGAAACAGAGGGTGAAACGGAAATGGCGGAAGCCGATTATTCTTTTCAAAAAGTTAGAAAGCTTTTGAGGCCCATAGAGGGGGAGATGAGCGAAGAGGTGTTGGCATCCAGAAGAGATCGAATATGAAGAGAAGATTTTTCTTTGATACCAGCGCGTTGGTCAAGCTCTATCATGAAGAAAACGGAACCCAAGAACTCACCTCTCTTCTGTTTCAGGAAAAGCCGCGCATCGTCATTTCGGATCTCGCGATTATTGAAATGATTTCAGCTCTTGCCAAAAAGGTGAGAATCCGTGAAATTGACATTGTGGCGTTTAACGAAGCGGTCTCGGCTTTCGACGAAGATGTTCTCCGTTTTGAAGTCATTGAAATTGAAAGCCAAATTAAAAAACGGGCGTCCGATTTGCTGAAAAGTGTCGGTTTGGAAAACGGGCTCAGGACGCTTGGCTCCCTGCAATTGGCCTCCGCCCTCGCGTTTTCCGAGTTTTCCACGCTGAGTCTTTTTGTCGCTTCGGATGCCGCTATCATTCACGCCGCAAGGCTACTGGGGCTGAAGACCATGGCCTCGTAGCGGCAATTTTTTCGTTTCCTTTTTCAGCGCCAGGACTTCTTCCAGGTTCAATCCCGTGGCCTGGGCGATTTGTTCATCCGTCAATATGCCTAGGAGAAGCAGGTTTTTTGCATTGTCCCGATTTGCTTCATTGCGTCCTTCCATGGCCCTCCTCTCGCCCCGTTTTTCGTCCCTCCGCAAAACCTTCCTTCTTGATGATATCGTACGCCGCCGATTCGATCATGATGTCTTTCCTCCTTGCGATGAGTCGGGCGGGGAGTTCCGCCGAAACGAGGCCGGAGAGGATGGCCATGGAAGTGAGCATGTCGGCCTTTTTCCAACCCTTGGGATTGCGAAAACCATTCAATCTGAACAGTACCGCCGCTAATCGAGGGTGGAAAGAAGGCGGTCCATTCGAGTTCCGGCAATCTGCGGGAAAAGCAGCGGCTATTTTTTCGTTTCCTTTTTCAGCCCCCGAATTTCTTCTATCTTCAACCCGGTTGCTTGGGCGATTTGTTCGTCCGTAAGGACGCCTAGAAGAATTAAGTTTCTTGCGTTTTCTCGTTTGGCTTCATTACGTCCTTTCAGAACCCCTTCCGCATACCCTTCCTTCTTGATGATATCGTACGCCGCAGATTCGATCATGATGTCTTTCCTCCTTGCGATGAGTCTGGCGGGGAGTTCCGCCGATACCAGGCCGGAGAGGATGGCCATGGAGGTGAGCATGTCGGCCTTCTCCGGCCGGGTTTTCTCGCTGCGGTAAACCAGTTCCTCCGCCTCGTCCAGCGCCGCCTCGCCGCCCTTCATGAGCGGAACGAACGGCAACATGCACAACGGTCCCTCGGAGACCACCCGCCGCGCGTCCATTTCGTAGATTTTGACAAGCCGGAAACGGAACCGGAGTTCTCGGTCCTTGTACCGGTCCGTCGCCGAGCCGGACGGCCGGAGCAGGATGACGCAACTGACGGCTTCCACGCCGTGCTGAATTTTGTGCCGAACCCGGTAGTCGATCAGGTGCAGGGGGATCAACTTGTCCCACTCGGCGTAAATCTCGATAATCGCCATTTCCTGGCCGCCGGATTCATCGGTGATCATAATCGGATAATCGCCGCGTTTCAGGCTGACCGTTTCCTGGGGCAGCGGCTCCAAAATCCGGCTTTCGCGAACCGGAATGTCGAGCAGGTAACGGATGATGTCGTCCCGGCACCGGTCGATCAGCACTTTGGAGGCGATGTCGTATTGCATCCGGCGTTCGTTTCTCCGCTTGAGGATGAAGTTTCTTCCGAGAAAATAGCACTACCCGATGGGAATTACAAATGAACGCTCGCGAATCGACGCGGATTGATCCTTCCGGTCGGAAACCCGTCCCCTAGGGGCTCGCTTTTCCTTTTTACTCGCTTTTCTCGCCCTCCCGCTTGACTTTTCTCCCGCTCTTTCTTAGGAATTCGCGTTGTATCCACTTTTTTTATTTCAGGTTGGCATTTCCTCCGGAGGAGATCCGATATGGTCGGAAAGCGGCAAAAGCAGGTCACGTTCGACACCTTGGTTCGCAAATTCATGCGCGACTACAGCATTCCCACCAAAAAGGACGTGGACCGGCTCATCGCGCGGATCGACCGGCTGGAGCAGATGCTGGCCGAAAACCTTCAGTCCGCGCCCTCGGGCAAACGGCCGGGCGGGGGAAAAGCGGGGGAGGCATCCAACTTCGTGCTGGAAATCATCCGGGGATACGAGGACGGGGCCCGGTTCTCCGAAATTCAGCAGAAAACCGGTTTCGAGGAAAAAAAACTCCGCAACATCATCTACCGTCTGGACAAAAAAGGGCATATTCAGCGGGTGCGCAGGGGCGTGTACGCCGCGACGTGAGTCGAAAGCAAATCGGATTCTCCCCGCCTTTTTCCGCCTTCCCGGATTCCTTCCGTGACCCGGGCGCTAAGCTGATTATATTCCCTTTTTATCGTTATCTCGCAATGGCTCGGCCGGGAGACGAACAAACCCGGCGCGCACCCCATCAATCGGATCAATCCCACTTCGACCGAAAGTGAGCGTACTTCATGGAACACACCGAAGATCAACTCAATCCGGGCCTTTCCGCCGGCGACCGGATCGGCGGCTACGAGCTGCGGCGGGTGGCGCCTTTGCCCGTGATCAACGCCGTTTTTTACGAGTTGCAACACACCGAAACCGACGCCCGGCACATTCACGTCAGCCGGGACGACGCCGAAAACGTCTTCGGCGTGGCGTTCAAGACCGTTCCGGAGGATTCCACCGGCGTGGCCCACATTCTGGAGCACACCGCCCTGTGCGGCTCCCGAAAATTTCCGGTCCGGGACCCGTTTTTTTCCATGATCAAACGGAGTCTCAACACCTTCATGAACGCCTTTACGGCGTCGGACTGGACCATGTACCCCTTCGCCACCCAGAACCCCAAGGACTTCGGGAACTTGTTGGACGTCTATCTGGACGCCGCGTTTTTCCCCAATCTGGAGCGGCTCAATTTTCTCCAGGAAGGCCATCGGCTGGATTTCGAGGAAGACGGGCGGCTGGTCTACCGGGGCGTGGTGTATAACGAAATGAAAGGGGCCATGTCCTCCCCGGATCAGGTGATGGTCCGCTACCTGATGCGGTCCCTGTACCCGGACACCACCTACGGCAACAACTCCGGCGGCGAACCGTCGGACATTCCCAAGCTGACCCACGAGGCGTTGCTGGCCTTTCACCGTCGTCACTACCATCCCAGCAACAGCTACTTTTTCACCTACGGCAACCTGCCGCTTCGGAGTCATCTGGACCGGATCGAGGAAAACGTCCTGCGCCATTTCGCCCGGATCGATCCCCACACCGACGTGCCCAATCAGCCCCGATGGTCGGTTTCCCGAGAGGAAACCCGGTTTTATCCGCTGGACCCCTCCGAGAATCCGGAGAAAAAATCCCAGTCCTGCCTGGCATGGCTCGCCGCCGACATTCGGGACACTTACGAGGTCATGGCGATGTCGTTGCTGGGCCAGATTCTGCTGGGGAATCCGGCCGCTCCGCTCCGCACCGCCCTGCTGGACTCCGGCCTGGGTTCCGCGCTTTCGGACGGCTCCGGCTACGACCCCGACAACCGGGACACCATGTTCGTGGCCGGGCTCAAGGACATCCGGGAGGCCGACGCGCCCGAAGTGGAGCGGATCGTGCTGGAGACGCTGGAGGCCCAGGTCCGGGACGGCGTGGACCGGGAGCTGGTGGAAGCGGCCATCCACCAGATGGAATTTCACCGGCGGGAGGTCTCCAATTCTCCCTATCCCTACGGTCTGAAGTTGCTGGTGGGGCTCGGCGGCACCTGGTTCCACGGCGGGGACCCGGCCCGGGTGCTCCGTTTCGACGACGATTTGGCCCGGCTGCGGCTGGAACTGGACCAGGGGACGCCCTTCGAGGATCGGATTCGCGCCCATCTGCTGGACAATCCCCATCGGGTCCGCTTTACCCTGGTTCCCGACACGGAACTGGCGGCCCGGGAGACCGAGCGGGAGCAGGCGGAGTTGCGGGAAATTCAGGCCCGACTGACCCACGCCGAAACGGAGCGGATACGCGAGGACGCCGCCGCCCTGGCGGCCCTCCAGGAGGAAGACGAAGACCTCTCCGTGCTGCCCACCCTGGAGCTGACCGACATCCCGCCCTCGGTGCCCAGCGTCGATCCGTCGGAACCCCAAGGGGCGGCGCCGGCCACCTGGTTCGAACAGCCCACCTCCGGCATTCTGTACTTCACCGCCGCGGCGGGTTGCGGCCAGATGCCGGATTCGCTGGTCCCGATGCTGCCGTTCTTCTGCTACGCGCTCAACCGGTTCTCCACCGCCCGAAGCGACTACACCGATCTGGTGCGCCGCATCGACCGCTACACCGGCGGCATCGGACTTTCGGTCCACGCCCGCACCCGCTACGACGGGGCGGACGGCGCCTGCGCCCCCTTTGTGACCCTCAGCGGAAAGAGTCTGGAGCGCAACGTCAGACCCATGTTCGAAATCGTCGCCGAACTCATGCGGGAGTTTCAGTTCACCGACACCCGGCGGCTGCGGACCCTGCTGAACGAATTTCGGGCCAACCGGGAAGGGATGATCGTTCGGGCGGGCCACAGCCTGGCCATGTCGGCCGCCACCCGCAATTTCAGCCAGACCCGGGCGCTCAATGAAATCTGGAACGGCATCCGGCAATACCAGACCATCAAGGCCATCACCGAAGACCCGACCGAGGAACGGCTGGCCGAGGTGGGACGGAATCTGGAGGCGGCCGGACGCCATCTCTTCAGCCCGGCCAACCTTCGGGTGGCCCTCATCGGCGAGGAAGCCGGTCTCCGGGCCGCCGCCGGTCCGCTGGGGGAATTGCTGGAAGGGCTGCCCGGCGGCCCCGACGAGGGCATCGGACCGCCGACCATCGCGCCCGAAGGCGACATTCCCCGGGAAGGCTGGAGCACCACCAGCGCGGTCTCCTTCGTGGCCCGGGCCTTCCCCGCCGTGCGAATGGGCCATCCCGACGCGCCGGCGTTGGCCGTCATGGCGCGGATGCTCCGGTCGCTGTACATTCATCGGGAAATTCGAGAGCGGGGCGGCGCCTACGGCGGCTTCGCCATGTACAATCCCGAGGACGGCGTCTTTGCCTTCGCCTCCTACCGGGATCCCCACATTGTGCGGACCCTTTCGGTTTACGAGGACGCGGAAACGTTTATCCGGGATGGGGAATACGACGCCGAGGACGTGAAGGAATCGATCCTCCAGGTCTGCGCGGACATCGACCGGCCCGATCCGCCGGGGCAGGCGGCGCGGAAAGCCTTTTATCGACGCCTCATCGGCCTCGCCGACGAGGACCGAAAGCGATTCAAGGAAGGGCTGTTGCGGCTGACGCCGGACGTCGTTCGCGCCACCGCCGGAAAATACTTTGGACCCGATCAGGCCGAGCGGGCCGTGGCCGTGGTTTCCGGCGACGATCAGCTCAAGGCCGCCAACGGCGAACTGGGCGATCGCGCCCTGAACGTCCGGAGGATCTAACGTGGCGAATTCCGCATTGGCCCGGCCCCGGATGGCGGTGATTGGCGCCGGGGCCATGGGCTCGATTTTCGGCGCCGCCCTGGCTTCCGTGGCCGAGGTGACGCTGATCGATCCATGGGCGGATCATGTGGCGGCGATCGAGCGGGACGGGCTATCGCTGGAAGGGCCGGACGGAAACATCCAATCCGTTCCGCTGTCCGCCGTGACCGGTCCGGAAGCGTTTTCGGGCCGGGCCGATCTGGCGCTGATTTTCACGAAATCGGCCGTTACCCGGGTGGCGGCCGAAACCGCCCGGGACCTGCTGGCGGAAGGCGGCGCGGCGTTGACGCTCCAGAACGGCTTGGGCAACGCCGACGTGGTGGCCGAGGTGATCGGGCCGGAGCGCACACTGGCCGGCGTCACCGCCCACGGCGGAACGGTGCTCGGTCCGGGCCGAGTGCGCCACGCCGGGGTGGGGGAGACCCATATCGCGCGGGTGGGCACGGGTTCTTCAACGGCCGGGGGGAAGGATTCAGGCGCGGTCGATCCGGAAACGGTGGCCGAATTATTTTCCCGAGCGGGCATTTCAACCGCCGTTACGGAAGATCTGGACGGCTTGATCTGGGGCAAGCTCGTCGTCAACGTGGGCATCAACGCCTTGGCCGCCCTGCTCCGGGTGCCCAACGGCGCGCTGGCCGAAGTGCCCGTCTGCGATTCGTTGATGGCCGCCGCCGTGGAAGAAGCGGTGGCCGTGGCTCGTGCGCGCGAAATTTCTTTGCCCTACGACGAGCCGTTGGAGAAGGTCCGCGCCGTCTGCCGCGCCACGGCGGAAAACCGGGCCAGCATGTTCCAGGACATCGCCGCCGGGCGCCTCACGGAGGTGGACGTGATCAACGGGGCGGTGGTCCGGGAAGGCGCGGCCGCCGGCGTTTCGACCCCGGTGAACCGGATGTTGACCGATTTGATCCACGCGGTGGAGGCGACGGCGAAATACCGGGCGGGGTGAATTCCGTCCCATCCGGAGGGAGTCGCGGGACGGGTTCGTCCGGGTGGGAACTTTTCGCCGGTTCCCTTGGGCCAAATTCCATCCCGTTTACTTTGGAACGCCAGGATGAACGATGGCGCCGGATTGGCAGAGGGCGAATGCGATCCGCTTCTGCATGATTTCGAATAAATTGAAAGTCTTGTACCCCACCACAAAAACCGACCTCGCGAATTTCGAAAGGAACCGACATGGCCGAACCCAAGCTCACCATCCTCGACATCCGCGCCCGCAAGGGCGAAACGCCGCTGACCATGCTGACCGCCTACGATTATCCCACCGCCCTGCTGGTGGACGGGGCCGGGATCGACCTGATTTTGGTGGGGGATTCCCTGGCCATGGTGGTGCTGGGCCATTCGGATACGGTTTCGGCCACCATGGACGAGATGATCCACCACACCAAGGCGGTGGCCCGGGCCGCCAACCGGGCCCTGGTGGTGGGCGATCTGCCCTTCGGCGCCTACAACGTCTCCGCGGCCCAGGCGGTGGAAAACGCCAACCGGTTCATGAAGGAGGGGCGGGCCGATTGCGTGAAGCTGGAGGGCGGCGGCCCCATGGCGGAAACGGCGGCGGCCATCGTCCGTTCCGGCACGCCGGTGATGGGCCATCTGGGTTTGACGCCGCAGACGGCGGGATCGCTGGGCGGGTTCAAGGTGCAGGGTCGGAGTTTGGAAGCGGCAAAGGCGCTGCTGGCGGACGCCAAGGCCCTGGAGGCGGCGGGCTGTTTCGCGCTGGTGCTGGAGGCGGTCCCCGCCCCGTTGGCGAAAATGGTGACGGAGCGGGTTTCCATCCCCACCATCGGCATCGGCGCCGGGGTGGATTGCGACGGGCAGGTGCTGGTCCTCCACGACCTCGTCGGCCTGTTCGACCGGTTCGTGCCCCGCTTCGTCAAACAATACGCCCAGGTCGGCGCCGCCATCACCGACGCCGTGGTCCGCTACAAAGACGACGTCATGGAGCGCCGCTTCCCCGAAGACCAGCACGCCTTTTCCATGAAGGCGGAGGAGTTGGCGGCGTTGGAGGAGTGGTTGGGGAAGGGGGAGGGATGACTGTGGATGGCGCAGGGCTGATTATGCGCTCTCCTGCTGTAAGGCTTTCTCTCTTTCCTGTTTCCATTCGGCCCATTTTTTCAGCGCTTCCCGATTGATTTCATCAATCCCCTTGTTTTTCTTGAGCTGGTGAAGCTGGTTCCGAATTTCATGGAGTTCCCACAAGGTTGGGTCTTCGTCTTTGTCGTAGCTGTTTTTATAAATTTCCATATTCCGCGCCTCCGAAAAGCTGAAGTGTGCCGATCTCGATGATTGGAAAACCGAGTTTTTGGTTGATTTCGCGGGTTCTTCTTGTCGGCGGCGGAAAGTAAAAGTTGATGGGGATAAAATCCCGGTTTTCCATTCTTCTCAGGCGGTCGAGGCTTTTTCCTCCACCGCCGATTCATCCCCGCTCATCTGAAGGCGCAATTCCATTTTAGAAGTCTCATCGATTTTTTTCAGCGGGATGACGACGGAACCCCTATCGGCTTTGGCGATGTTTCCTTCTTCCGGCCAAGCGAAGAATAACTCGTTCCTTTTGACGTCGATCACAAGCAAAAGTACCGGGATATTGGAGTTGGCCATCTTCCGGAAGAGGTTCCGTTTAACGGAGTATTCCCCGCTTACCGGTGTTTCCGTGGCTTTTACTTCCACGGCAAAGGAGTTAAATCCGCCCTCCTCGTTCAAAAACCCGATCAGGAAATCAAACGCGAAGTTCTCGGAGGGCGCCTTAGCGAGAAACTCGGGTTCCAATTCCTGAAGGAAAAGTTCCGCCAGCAGCTCTGCCCGCCGTCCGACATGTTCCGCTCCTTTCATCGCCCCACCATCCCCGCCATCCACATCGTCAAAGGCGAGAAGAAGGTGATCAGCAGCAAATCGAAAATCAAAATCCCCAGGAAGGGCAACACCCTCCGGCTGACCGCCGCCAGCCGGTCGCCGGAGATGGAGCCGGAGACGATGAGGCAGATGCCCATGGGCGGGGTCAACATGCCGATGGCGAGATTGGTCACCACCACCGCGCCCAGATGGATCAGGTCGATGCCCAGGGCCGGCAGCATGGCGGTGATCATGGGCACCAGCAAAATGAGCGCCGCCGACGTTTCCACGAAGGTGCCCGCGATCAACAGCACCAGGTTGATCATCAGCAGCAAGCCCACCGGATTGTCCGTGACGCCCAACAAGGTTCCCGCCAGCCGCGCCGGAATGTCCTCGATGGCCGCCACCCAGCTGAACACCGAGGCCGTGGCGATGATGAACATCACCACCGAGGCGGTCACCGCGCCCTCCCGGAACAGCCGGAACAGGTCTTTGGGCGTGATCTCCCGGTAGACCAGCAATCCCACCGCCAGGGCGTACATCACCGCCACCGCCGCCGATTCCGTGGCGGTGAAAATCCCGAGCAGAATCCCGCCCAAAATGATCAGCGGCGCGCCCAGGGCCAGAAGGGCCCGGACAAAGGTTCGTCCCACCTCCGCGATGGAAAACGGCGCCGTGGCTCCATAGCCCCTTCGCCAGGAGATGAACGTGGACACCACGATCAACGAGACCCCCATCAGAATTCCCGGCAAAATGCCCGCCGCGAACAGCTGGCCGATGGAGGCCCCGGTCAAAAATCCAAAGATGATCATGGGAATGGACGGCGGGATCACCACGCCGATGGAGCCGCCGGCCGCCTGCACCGCCGCCGCGAAATCCGAATCGTAGCCGGAGCGCTTCATGGCCGGGATCAGGATCGCGCCCACCGCCGCCGCGTCGGCCGCCGCCGAGCCGGAGATCCCCGCGAAAAACATGGCCGAGACCACCGTCACCGCCGCCAGGCCGCCGGGGAGCCAGCCCACAAGCGCGTTGGCGAACTCGATGATCCGGCGGCTGATGCCGCCCGATTCCATGATGACCCCGGCGAACATGAACAGCGGCACCGCCATCAAATGAAAGGAATCGGTGCCGGCGAACATCCGCTGGACGACCATCATCAGGGGGAAATCGCCCTGGACGAGGATGGCCGCCAGCCCGGCCACGCCGATGGCCACGGCGATGGGGGCGTTGAGGGCGAACATGGCCAAGAGGGTGACGAGCAGGGTCGGGGCGGTCATGGGGAACTCCGGCGGAGGTCGGCGATGAAAAAGGCGAGGGCGTGCAGCAGAAAAATCAGGCCGGACAGCGGGATGATCCCCAGCACGGTCCATTTGGGCAGGCCCAGCGCGGGGGTGATTTGAAGGCGGACGAACCAGGCGAAGGCGACGCCGAAGTAGGTCATCACCCCAAACAGGCCGATGGAGGTCAGGTGGACCGCGATTCGGCAGCCGTGCTGGAGGCCGGCGGGCAGACGGCGATAGAGCACGTCCACCCCCGGATGGACGCCCCGGCGATAGGCCACCGTGGCGCCCAGAAAGGTGAGCCAAACGAGGAAGTAGCGGGCCAGCTCCTCGGACCAAAAAAGAGAATGGTTGAGGACGTAGCGGGAGAAGACCTGGGCCGCGACAACCAGGGACATGGAGAGGCCCAGGGCGAACAGCAGCCCCTCCACGCCCCGGTTGACGGCGTCGCTGATTCGCGTCAGCATGATGAAGCGCTACCGGGTGGCGTCCAGAATCCGCTTCAGCAGATCCTGCACCTTGGGGTCCTGGTACAGCTCCATGTCCCGCAGCTCCGACACCTTGGCCCGAAAGGCTTCGATGTCGGGATTCTCCTCGATCTGCATCCCTTCTTCCTTGAGCATGGCCAGCCGGGCGGCGTTCTTTTCCCGGTTGTCCTTGCGCTGATAGGCGGCGGCGTCCACCATGGCGGCCTGGATCATCCGTTGGTTATCCGGCGAAAGGGTGTTCCACCAGGCCAGGGAGGCCACGTCGATGTGGGGGGAGTAGACGTGGCGGGTCATGGTCATGTATTTCTGGATTTCGAAAAACTTGTAGACCTCGATGACCCAGAGCGGGTTTTCCTGGCCGTCGATGACCCCCTGTTCCAGCTCGGTGTAGATGGGCCAGGGCATGGGCGTGGGATTCGCGCCCAATGTCCGCCAGATGGCCTGGTGCAGCGGGGAGGACATCACCCGGATTTTGAGGCCGTCGATGTCCGCCGGGGTTTTCACCGGCCGCTTGTCGTTGGTCAGGTTCCGGAAACCGTTTTCGGAGAAGGCCAGCCCCTTGAATCCCGAGGATTCCAGGCTTTTGAGGATTTCCGCGCCCAGCTCGCCGTCCAGGATTTTGTCGGCCTGTTCGCCGTCTTTAAAAAGGAAGGGATAATTGATGACCCGGACCAGCGGGTCGAAGGTGTCGAACGGGCCGCCGGTGATGACGCCCATTTGGACGGTGCCCATCTGAATTTGTTGCAGAATCTCGGTTTCATTGCCCAGGGAGGCGGAGTGGAAAATTTTGACGGCGATGTCGTTGTCGGACCTTTCCTCGATCAGCTCCTTGAACTTTTCCGCGGCGATGTTCTGGGCGGAGCCGGGCTTGGTCACCACGCCCAGCTTGATGGTCATGGCGGCCGCCGCGCCCTCGAAGGCAACGGCGAAAACGATGGCCAGCGAAAGCAGGATTGCCTTTTTCATGGAATGCGCCTTCCGTTTGCAAAGTGTGGAAAGGGGGAAGATTACCGGGCCACTTTGCCCCCTTTGCGCCGGCATGTCAACGAGCGGAAATGGCCGAGCGGCAAACGGAATTGAATGAAACGATTTTCAGGGCGACATCCGGAAAGGGCGCGTGGCCTTCGATGGCCGCGCCCCCTCCCGGAGGGGAGGCGAATTGGAGGCGTTCTCCATTCGGCCTCCCCGGTGGATGGGGGATGGGATTACATCAGCGGGTCGGCGATTTTCAGCGCGTAGGCGGCCAAGAGACCCAGAATCCCGGTGCCGCCGACATAGTACAATGTCGGGATAATGGTCATGCGGAGGGTCTTGCCTTCCTGGCCCAGCAGACCGACGGTGGCCGATGCTGCGACCACGTTATGGATGGCGATCATGTTGCCGGCCGCGGCGCCGATCGCCTGAAGGGCCACCATCGCCGCTCCGGACACGCGAAGCGCGTTCGCCATTTCGAGCTGGAATTGACTGAGCATCATGTTGCTGACCGTGTTGGAACCGGCGATGAATGCGCCCAAGGCCCCCACGGTGGGAGCGAACAGCGGATAGACCGCGCCGAAGGTTTCCGCCACAAAGCTGGCCATGGCAACCGGCATGGAGGCGAAACCGGCGCCGTTGACGCCGGAGTTGATCAGAATGCGCACCATCGGAATGGTGAAGACCAGGACAAATCCGGCGCCGACGAGGGTTTTGCCGGCGGCGGTCGTCGCCGAAGCGAGCTGGGCGGGTTTCATTCCGTGGAGAAAGTAGGTGATCAGGCAGGCGAAGACCAAAATGCCGCCCGGCAGATAGAGCGGCTCCAACGAAGCGCTGATGCCCGCCTCTCCGAGAATATCGCTGAACCCGAAGGAAATGCTCAACAAAAACGCCTTGAACGGTTCGAACACCCGGCTGGCGACGAGAAGGGCGGCCACGAGAAGGTAGGGCGCCCAGGCGAGGGGCAAAGAGATAATCTTCTCTTCCGCGCTCGGTTTTTTGGGTTGGATGGCGCCGAACCAACCTGCGGGCCATTCCTTGGAAGGGGAGAAATCCCAGATTTGCTCGGGAATCAGAAAGCCGTATTTGGCCGCCGGCACGACGATGGAAAGCCCCGCCAAGGCCCCGACGATGGAGGGAAACTCGGGGCCGAGAAAGATGCCGACCAGGGCGTATGGAATGGTAAAGGAAAGGCCGGTGAAAATGGCGAAAGGCGCCATCGACAATCCCTCGGTCCAGCTTTTCTTTTCGCCGAAGAAACGGGTCAGCATGACCACCATCAGCAGCGGCATCAGGGCGCCGACAATGGCGTGGCCGATGGCGACCTCCGAGGTGATCAGGCCGAGAAACGCCTCCCAAGAGGAGCCCGAGGCGGCCAGTTCCTCGCTGATTTTCACAAAGTCGAGGCCGCCCTTGACGCCGATGAGGATGGGCGTGCCCACGGCGCCGAAGGATACGGGGGTGGATTGAATCATCATGCCGATCACGATGGCCGCAAGCGCCGGAAAGCCGATGGCGACCAGCAGCGGCGCCACGATCGCGGCCGGAGTGCCGAAGCCCGAGGCGCCCTCGATGAAACAGCCGAACAACCAGGCGATGATGAGCACCTGAACGCGCCGGTCGGGGCTGATATCGGTGAAAGCGGCCCGTATGGTGGTGATCGCGCCCGAATTCTGCAACGTGTTGAGAAGCATGATCGCCCCGAAAATGATCCATAAAACCGCGATGGTGACGACGATGCCTTGGAGGGAGGACGCCAGGACGCGGTTGAAGCTCATTTCCCAGAAATAGAGGGCGATGGCCGCCGCGGCGAGATAGACGACCGGCATGGCGCGCTTGGCGGGCCATTGAAAACCGACGAGCAGGATGGCCGCCACAAGGATCGGGGTTGCCGCCAATAAGGCCTGAATCGAAGTGGACATGGTTTCCTCCGTCAAAGACAAGCGGGGTTTCAAGCGGCGGGGGTGTCAAACAAGGAGGGGGATTTTCTTTGCAGACCAGCGGAACCGGAAAGAGGTGGCGGCCCGTGGTTTGCTTTTGCCCGCGCGCATTGTTGAGAAAATTTCGAGGGAAAGATGCCAAACCGCCGGGAGGCGCTCGCCCGGCGGTTTTTTGTTTTAAAAATCGTCCCGAGTTAGCGGAATCGGAATCACGCAAGCTTTTTCACGGCGGCGATGGCCGCGTTATAATCGGGCTCCTCGGCGATTTCCTTCACCAGTTCCTTGTATTGGATCTTCCCTTCCCGATCCAGCACGAACACGGCCCGCGCCAGCAGGCGCAACTCTTTCACCAGCACGCCGTAGGCTTCGCCAAACGCCGCCTCCTTGTGATCGGAAAGAGTGATGACGTTTTCCACGCCGTTGGCCCCGCACCAGCGTTTCTGGGCGAAGGGCAGGTCCATGCTGACGGTGAGGATGACCACGCCGTCTCCCAGGCCGGTGGCTTCGGAGTTGAACCGCCGGGTCTCCATGTCGCAGACCGGCGTGTCCAGGGAGGGGACCGACGCGATGACGACGACCTTGCCCTTCCAGTCCGAAATCTGGGCCGGTTGCAGGTCTTGGTTGACCAGCGTGACGTCCGGGGCGGCTTCGCCGACGGACACTTCGGTTCCGGTCAGGGTAAGGGGATTGCCTTTCATGGTCACGGCTCCGCTGCGTTCGCTCATGCTTGCCTTCCTTTCTGAGTCGGTGGATGTAAATTCGTTGGGAAACGGGGATGAGAAAGAGGGGATTTCCGCGCCAAAACTGCTCCGGCGGAGAAAAACCCGTGGGGATTTGGAGACCGACGGAAAGCCGGTTGCGTTTTCAAAGCGCTTGGTTCATCATGCTTAACACTGGCGAATGCGGGGAGAGGGCGGCCCATTTGTTTGCTTCCCCCTTAATTTTCCTCCTTTTCGGCGGATTCCCCGGAAAGCAATTCCCGAAGCCTGCCCTCCGTGGATTCGTCCAGCGATTTCCAGCGCACGTACACCGCCCGGTCGCCTTTCCACGTAAACGACGCCTCGTCGAAACGCTCTTGCCCATACAGCACAGAAGGATCGGGCTGGGGATAATATTCGATCCATCGCAACCGTTGGGGGGAAACCCCAAACTGGCGGACGAACTGGCTGGCGGCGTGAAGGGCGCAACTTTTCACCGACATCTGGTTGGGCTTCCATCCGTCCCGGGGCAGATCGGTCACCACCACGATGTAGGGCCTCAACAGTCCCACTCCTCCAGGGGATTCTTTTCGGAGATCGAAAAACCGCAAATGGCAATGGCCGCTGCCCAGATTGAACGACCCGCCCCAACCTTCCCAAGTGAAGATGTCATCGTACCGTTTCATGGAGGCCGCCGGATGTTTTTCCAATTTCCGAAATTTTTTATTTAATTAAAATAACAAGGAACCGGAGACTGTCAATTCGGCCCCGCCGGGCCGACGAATTCGTCTCCGGCCGAGCGGAAATGATTCGGCGAACCCGGCCCGCCCTTGACGGAAGTCCCCCGCGCGAAACCGCCACCCCCAAAGCAACCTTGGAGTTCGCCATGGATATCAGTCGCAGAAATTTCGTGAAAGCCGCATTCGTCGCCGGCGGCGCGGCCTGTTTGGACCCTGTTCGCATGGCCCGGGCCATGGGCACGGCGGACATCCCCCAGGGATTTCGGGAAATCGTTGGAAACGTCCAGTTGAACGGCCGTCCCGCCCAGATCGGCGATTTGGTACGGCCGGGGGACGTGGTGGAAACCGGCCCCGGCGCCAAGGCCACCTTCGTGGCGGGAAAGGACGCCTATCTGCTCCGTTCCGAAACCCGGCTGGAAATCCCGCCGGCGGAGGCGGCCGAAGGGGAATACCTCCGGCGGCTCCAAGTCGGCGCCGGAGCGCTGATGGGCGTGTTCGACGCCGGCACGCTTGCTTCGGTGATCAGCGGGAAAGAGCGCCATGTGGAGACGCCCACCGCCGTGGCGGGTGTCCGGGGCACCGGTCTTTACGTGGAAGTGGACCCGTTCCGAACCTATTTTTGCACCTGCTACGGAACCGTGGCGTTCGAGGCCCGCCGCTCCCCGGGCGAGAAGCGGACCGCCCGCACCCGCCATCACGAACAGCCGTATTACATCCTCGCCGAAAGCGAGGGGGGCGAATGGTTTCTGGACGCGCCCATGAAAAACCACACCGACGCGGAACTCCGGATGCTGGAGGGGCTGGTGGGTCGGAGGCCGCCGTTTGATGAACGGAGCACGGAAGACGACAACCGGGGTTACTAGCGCCCCCCCTTTCTTCCGGTCGGGGATCGGGGGGACCGGCGGAAATTCACCTCTCGCCGGTGGATTTTCGACCGTCGCCGTTGGGGATGGTCGGATTTTGGAGGGAGGGATTCCGGCCTTCGGCCGGGGCAACGTTTCCGGCGTCGCCGATTTCGGGGGGAAATTTCCGGGGCGGAGCGCGGAGACAGAAGCCTCCGACATTCCTTTCGCGGATAAACGGAAGGGGACCGCCGGAGCCTTCCATCGTTTCGCTCTCCATGCCCCCTCGCGGGAAGTCCCCCCCGGGCGCCCGTTTTTCATGGAACGCATTTTGCTTTGCATTGGACGGCAAGGAATGGCCGATCCGTGACGCGGAGAACGGCTCCGCGGCGGCCGGCCCAACGAAACGAGCAACGAGGAGGAGTTTATGCGGAGAAATTTCTGTGGCGTACTGACGGTTTTGTTCGCGATTTCGTCGCTGGTTCTGGTCGCGCCCTCCGACGCGCCCGCCAAGGAGCGCGTCATTTTCGGCGGCGGTCCCGCCGGCGGCACCTTTCAGGTGGTGGCCAACGCCCTTCAGACCTATAAGCCGCTGAAAAATGTCGAGGAGTTTTCCGTCCGCGCCCAGTCTTCCGGCGGCTCGGTGGAAAACCTGCGGCGGGTCAACTCCGGCCGGAACCAGATGGGCGTCGTCTACTCGGGCCACGTTTTTCTGGGACGCAACGGCCGGATGAAAAACGACCCGACCAAGTACGAAGACGTGATGGCCGTGGCCTACCTCTACGGCGCGCCGGCCCAGCTGGTGGTCCGGGCCGATTCGGGCATCGACAGCGTGAAGGACCTGGAAGGCAAGAAGGTGGGCGTGGGCAACGCCGGCTCCGGCGCCTTCGCCAACTGCGAGTTGTTTTTCACCCACATGGGGGTCTGGGACAAGATCGAGCGCAACGCCATGGGCTACAACGACGCGGCGGCCGCCTTCGGCAACAACCAGCTCGACGCCTTCTGGCTGTTCACCGCCTTTCCCAGCGGCGCGGTCATCATGGCCGCCCAGACCAACGACATCAAGATGGTCAATTTGCACGCCGACGCCAAAGAGGGCGGTTTTTACGAAGAATATCCCTATTTCGACAAGCTGGTCATCCCGGCCGGCACCTATCGCGGCGTGGAAGAAGACGTGCCCTCCTTTCAGGACGCGACGCTCTGGGTCGCCCACAAGGACGTTCCGGCCGACGTGGTCCACAAGATGCTCTCCATCGTCTACACCGAAGAAGGTCTGAGGCACATGGTCAGCCAGAAGAAGACCTTCAAGGAAATGAGCATCGAGAACGGCCCGCGCGGCATCGTGACGCCGTTCCATCCGGGCGCCGAGAAGTTCTGGAAGGAGAAGGGCGTCATGGAAGAATAAGTCGTGTCGGGCCTCCCGAAACCGCGTGACATCGGGAGACAGGGAATAGGCATGGGCAATGGGGCCGCCATGGCGCCGCCCATGGCCTATTGCCCATGACCTTTACCCTGCTGCCCACGAGAGGGAATCGACGTGTACAAGAAACTCAAACCTTTTGAACGGAAACTCTTCGACATTTTGTCGGTGTTTCTGGTGTTGTTCTATTCCTACTCGGCCGTCATCGAGCCGGCCTCCACCCAGTATCACCGCGGCATCTACGTCATCGTCACCTACGTTCTGATTTTTTTGCTTTACCAGACCCAAAATCCAACCAAGCTGCCCATTCAGCTTCCCTATTTCGTCCGCCGAACCATCGATTACCTGCTCATCTTGCTGTCCATCGTCACCGTCGGCTATTGGATCGTCAATTTCGAGGTGATCAACTACCGGGTGGGCGCGGAAACGCCGCTGGACACGGCCATGGCCATGGTCGGCGTGCTCATCGGCATCGAGCTGGCCCGCCGGGTGGTGGGCGCCGTTTTCGTGGTCATCGGCGTGTTGATCTTGCTGTATGGCGTATACGGGCCGCAAATGCCCGAACTCTTCGCCCATGCCGGGGCGACTTTCCCCGATTTGTGCAACAGCATTTTTTACCGCAGCGACGGCGTCTTCGGCATCATGGCCAACGTCTTGGCCACCTACGTGGTGCTGTTCGTTCTCTTCGGCGCGTTTCTGGAAAAATGCGGGGCCCAAAAATTCTTCATCGACTTTCCGCTGGCGGCGGTGGGTCACAAGATCGGCGGGCCGGGCAAGGTGTCGGTCATCGCCAGCGGCCTGTTCGGCTCCATTTCCGGCAGCGCCATCGCCAACACCGTCTCCACCGGGACCTTCACCATTCCGATGATGAAACGGGCCGGGTTCAAGCCCCACATCGCCGGCGGCATCGAGCCCGCGGCCTCCATCGGCGGGATGTTCATGCCGCCCATCATGGGCGCGGGCGGCTTCATCATGGCGGAGCTGACCGGCCTGCCCTATTCCCGCATTATGCTGGTGGCCATTTTCCCGGCGCTGATGTATTTTTTCAGCGTGTTCGTGATGGTTCACTACGAAGCCAAAAAGAACAACGTGGTCGGCCAAAAGTCGGGCTTGGACCCGCTGGACATTTTGCGCAAAGAATGGGTCTACATTCTGCCGCTGGTCATCATCACCATTTTTATGCTGGCCGGCTATTCCCCGGGCTATGCCGCCATTTTGGGATTGGCAACCTGCATCGCCGTCAGTTTCAAAGAGAAGGAGACCCGCATCGACCCGAGCCTGGCCATCATCATGGGCGTGGCCATGTTGGGCGGCCTCCTGCTGATCCTCGCCAATAAATTTGGCGGCTGGGGCTGGCTGGAGAAAACCACGGTCCAGGACATCCGGGAATATCTGAACCGAAGCAACCTGATCACCATCGGTTTCATCGCCACCCTGGCGGTAAACTGGTTTCGGAGGGATCCCCGGGAGGAAACGCGCCAGGAGCTGACCCGGTTCGTGGACGCCTGCCGCGCCGGGACCGAGTCCAGCCTCAAGATCGGCGCCACCGTGGGCGTCATCGGCATCATCATCGGCGTGCTCACCTACAGCGGGTTGGTGCTGACCTTTGCCGACATCGTCATCGAGCTGGCCGGCGGCTCCCTCGTTCTCACCATTCTGCTCGTGGCCCTGGCCTCCCTGGTGCTGGGGATGGGCGTCCCGGTGACGGCCGCCTACCTGATCACCGCCGTGGTGGCGGTCCCGGCGCTGACCTACCTGGGCGTCAACCAAATTGCGGCCCACATGATCGTCTACTGGCTCAGTCAGGATTCCAACATCACGCCGCCGGTCTGCATCGCCGCCTTCGCCGGGGCGACCATCGCCGGGGCCAATATGTGGAAGACTGCGTTTTCGGCCTTCAAATTCGCCAAGTTCCTCTATCTGGGGCCGTTCCTGTTCGGCTACGTGCCGGGCTTTTCCCTGGACGGCACGCCCATGGACATCACCAAGGCCTTCGTGCTGATCATCATCGGAACCTATTTTTACAGCTATTTGCTGAGCGGCATCTGGATCAATAACCTGCGAAACGCGTTTCGGAAGGCGACCGCCTGAGTTCCGGTTCTTTCCGCGTCATGGCATAGGCCGCCTTTTTCCGGCGGCGTTGGGAAAAAATGAAATGGAGGCCCGCGATTCGTTCGCGGAACGGCCGCCGGGAACGGGATCCGGTCGCGACCAGGAGGAAATCGATGATACTGCCCGAAGTGAACATCAAGCGGATTCTCTACGCCACCGACCTGTCCGACAGCGCCCGCTACGCGCTGGCCTACGCCTTCAGCCTGGCCAACGCCTACGGCGCCAAGCTGGACATTCTCCATGTGCTGGCGGACGATCCCGACATGGACGCCGGCATCGCCGGCTACGTGGGGGAGGAAAAATGGAATGAAATTCGGAAACGCAACGAAAACGAGGCCCGCTCCGCCCTGATCGGGAAAAAGCGGGACAACGTGGCCATCCGGGAAGTGCTGGATCTTTTCACCAGCCAGGCGCGGAACAATGTCGGCGAGCACGAGGTGGTGATGGACGAAACCATCGTGGCCCGGGGGAAGCCGGTGGACGAAATCGTAAAAACCGCCGAGGAGCGAGGCTGCGACTTGATCGTCATGGGCTCCTACGGACACGGCGGGCTGGCCGGCGCCATTATGGGCGGCACCGCCCAGCGGGTGCTCCGCCGCTCCAAGCGGCCGGTGCTGGTGGTGCATTTGCCGGAGGACCAGGCCGCCCGAAGCTGATTTCCGGTCCGGCCGCCGGCTTTCAAACCCAAAAAAAATCCCCCTGCTTCCGGAGCCGGAAGCAGGGGGATTTTTTTACGCCCGAGGCCCCGACAACTGACCCGCCGGGCGCAAAATTATATGGAACGGTTGTCGGGAATCAGGATTCGGCTTCCGACGTCTCCTCGACTTTGGCTTCGGGCTCCTCTTCCACCTCGGGCCCGATGCGCACCAGGGTCACGTCCGCGACCATTTCCTTGCCCTCGAATATGCCTTCGGCGTCCACGGTGACCCGATTGGGGTCCACGCCGGTGACCACCGTGGACACGAATTTTCCGTTGGCCCGTTTCACCAGCACGGTGTTGCCGGTCAAGTTCAATTTGCCTTCGGGGATGTCCGTTTTGTCGAAGCTGCGCAGAAATTCATTCCGTTTGGGGCCGAACGCCGTTTCGGTGGGAATGGCCACCATGCGGGTCTCCTTGGGCGTCATGCCCAGCAGCCCTTCCTCGAATTCCTTGGGCAGACCGTTGTCTTCGCCCACGGTGAACTCCATGGACTGCCGGCCTTTGGACACGCTAAATTGAGTGCCGTCCTTGAGACGGATAATGAATTCGATTTTGGCAAGGTCGCCCGAGTTGAGCTGTTGATCTTCCATAAGGGTAAAAGCCTCCGTTACTGGGTTGTGGGACGAGGTCCGAACGGTCCGGTCCGGTCGGTCTACCAGACCAGCGACTCGTGAATCCAGCCCTCGTCCCCGTCGGCATGCCGGATGCGAATCCAGTTGCCATTTCGTTCCATCGCCCGAAAGGGCACCCCCCGTTCCGCCACGAACTGAACGGGGTTGTCGGTGCCCGGACCGGTACGGACGTTGCAATTGTTCCGCCGAACGATGACCGCGTCGGTTTCGCCGACCAGCGGGGCGTAAATCCAGGCCCGGTCGCCCTCGTAGTCCCGGAACTCGATCCACTCTCCGGAACGTTGAATCACTTCCAGCGGATGATATTTTTCCACCTTCCAAAGCACCTGGTTTCCGGTTCCCGGGCCGGATCGCACGTTGGCCACCGATACATCCACCGACACGCGGTCGGCGGCGGCGGCGGGAGCGGCGGCGACGAGCGCGAGCAGGAGCGCCCCGAGCAGGGCGAGCGTCGGCGCGGCGCGGCCGGCATCCGTCGTCGGACGGGAACTTTTCCGCATGGTTGCCTGTCTCCTTCCGGGAAGGGGGCGTCGGGGCGTCCCCCGTGCAGGTGTCTATTCGAATATTGGGCCGAATCTTGCGCCGAATCTTGGGGCCGGGTGGTTTGGTCAGGAAATTGGCGAATCCGCTACCGAATGTTGTATTCGATGCCGCGGGTTTGGCCGCGGCGGCGGATTTCCAGGGAAACCTGGTCCGAGGATTTCAGCCCCTGATAAAAGGACAGCGCGTCGTCCACCGTCCGCACCGGCTGGCCGTTGACGCCCTGGATGATGTCGCCGCTGCGCAGCCCCAGTTGGCCGAAGATCGACCCGCGCCGAATGCGGCTCAACGTGAGCCCGTCGGGCTTGCCGTTCCGGAAATGGGGCCGGATCCGGGCCTGTTTCATCAGGCCGCCCAGGTTGTTCATGGCTTGGTTCACCCGGGCTCGGGAGACGGCGATGCGCTGGGTGGTCGCCTGGGCGCCCCCGCTCCGGGCGACGGGCCGTCTGGCAACCGGCCGGCGTCGTGGGGCGCCTCGGTCGGCCAGTTGCAGCACTTCCCGCTCGCCGTTGCGCCGCAACACGATTTTGTTCCGGAGAATCCGCTGAATGGTGGCGTCGCGGATCGTGTCGCCCACGCGGAACAGTTCCTGTTGGCGCGCCTTCAGGTCGCGGATCACGGCGTAAGAAATCTTCGGGTCGCCGATCACGGTCCCGTAAAGTTGCAATTCTAAATCGCTTTGCTTTAGCTCGTCAAGGGATTTCGGCGGTTCGGGTTCCGGCTTGGGCTCGGGCGGCGCGGTGTTGGCGGCGGTGCGAAAGAGGTCGCGGTCCACGATGGGTTCGTAATGATCCAGCGGCCGGAACCGATCGCTTTCCGCGTCCGCCGGGGCCGCGGCGGCCGCCGGGACGGGGCGGGCCGAGGCGGTCATGCGGGCCGTCACGATTTTGTAAAACGCGCCCACGCCCAGGTACACGGCCGCGGTAAGGCCCGCCAGGGAAATCAGGGAGGCCGCCGTGCGCTGGAAAAACGCCAGGGAGCCGAAGAACGGCATGGAATCACCTCGAAAAACGGTTCAGGTTTCGATTCGGTTTGGACCCAATGCCGTTGGACGAAGGGGTGGGGGGCGAATTGCATTCGCCCGCCGGGAATCCGACGCCTTCGCCAATGGGAATTCCCAACCCGAACGGCATTGGGTTTCGATCAGGTTTCGATCTGGATGATGTCCCGTTCGGGCTGATGGGGAAACCCGTTGAGGGAAGACAGCGTGTCCTTGTCCCGATCGAACATGGGCGGGCTTTGGAGGTACAGCCCCACGAGCCGGGCCACCGATTGCAGGGAGGAGAGATGGGTCCGCTCGTAGCCGTGGGAGCCGTCCACGCCGAAGCCCAGCAACGCGGTGCGGGTGTCGTTGCCCGCCTCGATGGCCGAGGCCGAATCGCTGCGGTAATGGCGGAAGACGTCCCGGCTGTATTCGATTTCGTAGTCGCGGCAGATGTCGATCATTTTGCGGGTCAGATGGTAGTCGAAGGGTCCCGCCCCGTCCATCATGGCGATGGTCACGCCGAATTCCCAGGAATTTTGCCCCGGGGCCACGGTGGCGTTGTCGATGACCACCATCTCCGCCACGTCGCCGCAGAGCACCGCCGACGCGCCGAAGCCGACCTCCTCCGCGATGGTGAAGATGAGATGGCAGGAGACCGGCAGCACCAGCCCGTTTCGGGCCACCTCCTTGGCCACCGCCATCAGCACCGCCACCCCGGCCTTGTCGTCCAGGTGACGGGCGTTGACGAAGCCGTTGCCGGTGATCTCCGGCGTGGCGTCGAAGGCCACGAAATCGCCCACGTTGAATCCGGCGTTGATCAGGTCCTTGCGCTGATGAATGCGCTCGTCCACGCGGATTTCGATCTGGTCCCAGGTGTTGGGCTGGGTGTCCACTTGGTCGGCGAAGGTGTGGCCCGAGGCTTTGAGCGGCAGCACCGTGCCCCGGTAGGGGCCTTCCTCGGTGAAGACCGTGACCCGGGCGCCCTCGGCGAACCGGCTGGACCAGGCGCCCACGGGGGCGATGGCCAGGCGGCCGTTGGCCTTGAGTTCCCGGACCATGGCGCCCAAGGTGTCCAGATGGACGGCGATGGCGCGCCCGGCCATGGACTGGCGCCCCGGCAGCGTGGCCCGGATGGCGCCCCGGCGGGTCACGTCGAACTTGATCTTGCGTTCCTGCAGCTCCCGGCCCACGTAGTGCACGATCTGGTCGGTGTAGCCAGAGGGGCTCGGGATGTTGAGCAGGGATGTCAGGGTTCTCTTGAGATAGGATTCGTCGATTTGCAACGGTTTCATTCGGCAAATTTCTTTCTGCGCCGCGCGGGCCGCGGGAGGGTCAGGTCTCGCAGGCCGCCGGCGGGCTGGTCGCGGTTTGGGGAAACAGCAGGTCGATAAAGCGTTCGGCCGTGGGCTGGGGCTCGTGGTTGGCCAGCCCCGGCCGTTCGTTGGCTTCGATGACCACGTAATCGGGTCCGGAGACGTCCGGCGCCATGAAGTCGAATCCGACCACCGGAATGTTCAGGGCCCGGGCGCCCGCTTCCGCGGCGGCCCGCAGATCCGGATGAAGCTCGGCGGTCACGTCGTGGATGGTGCCGCCGGTGTGGAGGTTGGCGGTTTTCCGCACGTCCACCTCCTCGCCCGCGGGCAGCACCGTGTCCAGGCCGTATCCGGCCAGGGCCAGGCAGCGGCGGGTCTCGTCGTCCACCGGCACGCGGCTTTCCCCGTCGGTGGCGGCGGCCCGGCGGCGGTTGTATTTCTCGATCAATTGGGCGATGTCGTGAATCCCGTCCCCGGCGATCCGGGGCGGCTTGCGGACGGCGGCGGCCACCACCTTGAAGTCGATGACGATCAGCCGCAGATCCCGCCCCTCCACGTAGGTCTCCACCAGCACGTCCCGGCATTCCCGGCGGGCGATTTCCATGGCCGCCTCCACCTCCTCCCGGCCGCGCAGGTCCACGCTGATGCCCACGCCCTGTTCGCCCCGGGCCGGCTTCACCACCCAGCGGCCCTCCTCAACCGAGGGCGGAAGGGCGTTGACGTGCTGTCTCGGCGTGCGCAACCCCTTGGCCCGCAGCACCCGGTGGGTCACCCGCTTGTCGTCGCAGCGGCTCATGGCCACGGCCGAGGTCAGCTCGGACAACGACTCCCTGCAGACGATCTTCCGCCCGCCGTGGCGAAGGGCGAAGTAGCCGTATTCGGCGTCGACGACCTCCACGCCGATGCCCCGTCGCCGGGCCTCCTTCACGATGATGCCGGCGTAGATGTTCAGCTCGGCTTCGGGCAGTGGCGGGGTGTACAGCGGCTCGTTGATCGGATTTTTCCGCTTGACGCAGAAGATGGGCGCGCGCTGAAAGCCCAGCTTTTCGTAGAGGCGGATCGCCTCGGTGTTGTCGTGCATCACCGAGAGATCCACGTAGGCCCGGCCTCGGGTGAAGTAGTGCTCCAGCAGGCGGCGAACCAGGGCTTCGCCGACCCCGGGCACGTTGGCCTGGGGGTCCACCGCCAGGCACCAGAGGCTGCTCCCCGCCTCGATGTCGTCGAAGGCTTCCACATGATCCATCCCGGTTACGGTGCCGATGATCCGCTTCTCCGGGTCGGGCGTTTCCGCCACGAAATAGGTGCGCAGCCGGGAGGCGTGGCGATCGGTCAAGAAGGTGGGGTTGCAGGTGACCATGCCCCGGGAGGCGTAGATCCGGTTGACCGCCTTGGCGTCGTCGATGGAGACCAGCCGCCGGATATGGAAGGCCGGGCGGGGCCGGTGGTCGGGCCGGTAGTCGTGGTTCCGGCAGCGATAGCTGTGGGACGGGTCCAGAAACAGCTCGTCCGGCGCGATGGAAAGCACCACGTGGGGATCGCGGATGTAGTAGGCGATGTCCCGCCGATGCTCCCGTTCGGCCCGGATGGCGTGGGCCAAATTGCAGGGGTCGTTGAAGGTCTGGCCGAAGATCAGCCGGCCCCAGCCCATGTCCACCGTCACGTCGGAAGCCATTTTTTCGGCCTCGGGCGGGCTCGGCTTTTTCCAGTTGCGCAGCGAAGGGGCGCTCTGGCGATCCAGTCGGTACCGCACTTCCGATTTTTTCCGCATGTTCGAACCCTTTCCCTTTATCGGCGATTGGGGCATGGGCGTTTCCGCCGGAGACGCGTTCGGCCGGGGGGTTCCGGACTCCGGCGGGTCGTTGTCGCCGGCCGGGAGGCTTGCGTTCCGCCGGCGTCGGTCGTACCCCATTCCGAAACGACCCCGGAACCGGAACGTGGTCCGGTGGCGGATTCGGCCGTGATCCCGAAACGTCGAGGACTCGATCTATAGGCCATGAACGGTCAGCCAGTACTGGAGCAGCGCCATCTGCCACAGACGGGAGCCCCGCAGCGGCGTGATGTGGTCGTCCGGGTTTTTCAGCGCCTGGTCCACGTATTCCGGCCGAAAAATTTCCCGTTCCCGGGATGTGGGGTCGGTCAGGATGTCGGTGACGAAGTTGAGGTAGTCGCCCCGGAAGTATTTCAGCGCCGGCACCGGGAAATAGCCCTTGGGCCGGTCGATGACGTGGGCCGGGATCACCTTGCGGGCCGCCTCCTTGAGGATGAATTTTCCGCCCTCCCGGATTTTGAGTTCCGCCGGAATGCGGGCGGCGAATTCCACCAGCTCGTGGTCCAGAAAGGGCACCCGCGCCTCCAGCCCCCAGGCCATGGTCATGTTGTCCACCCGCTTCACCGGGTCGTCGATGAGCATGACCGTGGTGTCCAGGTGCAGGGCCTTGTCCGCCGGGGTGGGCGCGTCGGGCAGGGAATCGAACCGGGCCGCCACGAACTCCGCGCTGAAATCGGCGGAGACGAACCGGGGATGGACCGCCCGGGCGAAGTCGGCCTGGTCGCCGTCGAAGAAGACCTTCCGGTAGGTGGCCAGCGGGTCGTCGGTTTCCAGCATGGGCGGATACCAGTGGTATCCGGCGAAAATCTCGTCCGCCCCCTGGCCGCTCTGCACCACCTTGAGATGTTTGGAGACCTCCTGGCCGAGCAGGAAGAAGCCGATGCAGTCGTGGCTGACCATGGGTTCGCTCATGGCCCGCACGCAGGCTTCCATGGACGGCAAAACCCGTTTGGCGTCCACCTCGATTTTGTGGTGGACGGCGCCGAAATGCTCGGCGATCACGTCGGAATAATGAAACTCGTCGCCCCGTTCGCCGCCGGCGCTTTCAAAGCCGATGGAAAAGGTGTTGAGGTCGCTCTGGCCGGATCGGGCCAGCAGCCCCACCACCAGGCTGGAATCCAGCCCGCCGGAGAGCAGCACGCCCACGGGCACGTCGGCGATCTGCCGCCGGGCCACCGCCTTTTCCAGCTCCAGCAGGGTGCGTTCCCGCCAGTCGTCCTCGCCGTAGCCCGCCGTTTCCGGATCGGGGCGCACGTCCAGGGTCCAGTACCGTTCCTCGTGGATCGTTCCATCGGCCCGCAGGGTCAGCGTGGTCCCGGGCGGCAGCTTTTTCACGCCCTTGAGCAGGGTGCGCGGCGGCGGCACGATGGAATGGAAGGTCATGTAGTGGTGGAGGGCCGCCGGGTCGATGGTCGTATCCACGTCGCCCCCGGCCAGCAGGGCCGGCAGGGAGGAGGCGAAACGGAACCGGTTCGGCTCCGAAATGTAGTAGAGCGGCTTGATCCCCAGCCGGTCCCGGGCGATAAACAGGTCGCCGGTGTCCCGATGCCAGACGGCAAAGGCGAACATGCCGTTGAGCCGCTGGAGGCAGTTCCGTCCCCAGGCGTGATACGCCTTGAGCACCACTTCGGTGTCGCCGGTGGAGAAAAAGTCGTATCCCTTCCCCTCCAGCTCCTTCCGAAGTTCCTGGTAATTGTAGATGGCGCCGTTGTAAACCATGGAAAGGCCCAGATGGGCGTCCACCATGGGCTGTCCGGCCCGTTCGCTGAGGTCGAAAATTTTCAGCCGGCGATGGCCCAGGGCGGCGTTGCCCTGGACGAACAATCCCATGGCGTCCGGCCCCCGGTCGGCCATCGCCGCCGTCATGGCGACGACCGTATCCGGAGCGGATTGCCGGGCGCGGATGTCGCCGCAAATGCCGCACATAGTCAGGCTCCTTTATTTGGGTCGAATCGGGCGGTAATTTCCCCTCCGGCCCATGCGTTTTGTTCCCGATTTCAGTTCGGGACCCGATTTCGTTCCAGGACGAGATCCTCGATTCCGATGGAGGGTCTCGGCGTTCGACTCCGGAAACGGAGACGCGCTCGAAAAAGCGGTTGCCGCCGGCCTGATTTCAACCCGTTTCGCCAACCCGTTCCGATGGGCCGCAAACGATCGTTGGCAGACCTTTGGGCGCCGGTCCGCGGCGGCCGCGACCCTCGGCCCCGGGCGAAACCGTTTCGTTCCCCGATTGGAGTCGGATGTCGGCGATGTATACTGGTCGGTGGCGACGTTGACGATCCCGTGCGGAGATTTCGGGCGATCGCGACGCGGGCGGGTCGTTCGCGCGGGGAAGAACGTCGTCCCCGCCTTCGGACCCGTTCCCGATCCGTGCCGGGAAGAGGCGGGAAAAGAGGCAAGTTTTCGTCACTCTTGAAAATTTTTGACAACTAGAATATATCGCATCGAAAATTTTGTCAAGGCGCCCCGGCGCGGTCCGGTCGTGCCGAAAAGCCGGCGGACCCGGCCGAGACCGGAAATCCGAAACCCTGGAGTTTGTGGCATGAAAACCCAATCCGACATTTTTCCCCCCCGGACGGAGCTGCCCATTCCCGAGCAAATGCTCATCGCCCTGCGCCGGATCACCCAGTCCATGGATCTGCATTCCCGCTATCTGGTGAAACATCACGGCCTCACCGGGCCGCAACTGATCATCCTTCGCGAAATTCAACGAAAAGGCGAGGGGACCGTTGGCGATCTGGCCCGGGCCATCAGCCTGAGCCAGTCCACCGTCACCGGCATCCTGGACCGGCTGGAGGCCCGGGGGCTGGTGGAGCGCCGCCGCGCCGACGAGGACAAGCGTCGGGTCATCGTGGGCCTGACCGATGAATGCCATCGGTTTCTGGAAAACGCCCCTTCCATCTGGCGGAAGGACTTCCTGCGCGGCTTCGAGGAAATTCCCCATTGGGAACAGCTGATGATCCTGACCGCCCTGCAGCGGTTGACCTCGCTGATGAAGGCCGACGCCATCGAAGCGGGGGCGTTTTTGAACGGCGGACGGAGCGAAGAGGCCGCCGCGCCGGCGTCGATTCCGGGCGGGGTTTCCGAGGACGAAGGCGTCCCGCCGGGAAACGGTGCGGCCTGACGACCCGTTCGGAATTCGTCCCGTTTTTTCGAGCCATCCGTTATTTCGTCAACTTTTTTGCTTCGGGAGTATGACCGTGACCGAATCGCCCCGCCGGATTTCCTCCGGCGTTTCCCACCTGGACCGGCTGCTGGGCGGCCTGTTCATCGGGGATAACGTGGTCTGGTACGACGACGCCGGCAGCCTGGCCGGCGCGTTTTGCATCAATTTCATCCGGGAATGTCGCCGGGCCGAAAAGCCGGTGCTCTACGTCAGCTTCGACCGGTCGCCCAAGAACCTGCTGGAAAAGCTGGGCGGCCTGGCCGTCTATCCGGGGCTGACCATTCTGGATTGCTTTACCGACGGCAAGGGCGACGGCTCCGAGGTGTTCGAGCGGTTTTACGAAAACGGCGCCTCCGACGCGGAGATCGTCCGGGTGCGGGACCCCCGTTCCCCGGACGCGGTGATGGCGGCGGTCTACGAGCGACATCGCCACCTGGCCGGCGACGTGCGGCTCATTTTCGAGAGCCTGACCGGAATGCAGGACCTTTGGGACGGCGAGGATTCGACGCTGAAGTTTTACACCCACAGCTGCCCGCGCCTGTACGAGATGAACACGGTGGCCTACTGGGTGGCGGAAAAGGCGGCCCACAGCGCCCGGTTGCGGGCCCACATCAACCAGATCGCCCAGGTGGCCGTCGCCCTGTCCATCAAGCGGGGGAAATCGGCCATCACGATTTTGAAGGCGGAGGGGCGGAACCCCGACACCCTGAATCAGCCCACGCCCTACTGGAGCGACGGCGCGGCGGTCACCTTCGACCGGGAGACGCGGCGGGAGCTGACGGTGGACCTGGGCCGGCGGCTGAAGACCCTGCGCACGCGCCGGGGGTTGTCGCAGACCGAGCTGGCCCGGCTGGTGGGCGTGACGCCCAGCACCATTTCCCAGGTGGAAAGCAACCAGATTTTTCCGTCGCTGACGGCGATGTTCAAAATGGCGGAGATTCTGGAGGTGGAGCCGGCGGCCTTTTTGCAGTCGCCCGAGGGCGCCCGGCGGCAGGTGATTTTCTCCGAAGAGGACGGCGGCGCGGTGGCCTTTCCCGACCTGCCCAGCGGCGGCATTGCGGGCAAACGGCTGATTCCGCCCGGGGTGGAAGGGCAGGTGGAGCCCTACAAGCTGGAAATCCCGGCGGGCAAGACGCTCTCGGCCCACTTTTTCCGCCATCGGGGC
Organism: Desulfococcaceae bacterium; assembly: GCA_046541515.1. Lineage (GTDB taxonomy): Bacteria > Desulfobacterota > Desulfobacteria > Desulfobacterales > Desulfococcaceae > CAYFVR01. The sequence goes on along the minus strand of JBKHDD010000019.1, from coordinate 2,748 downwards.
GAGGAGATGGGCTATCTGCTCTCCGGCAAGCTGGTGGTGGAAATCGAGGGGCGCGATTACCCGGTTTCTCCGGGGGATTTGGTTTATTTGACGCGGGACATGCCCGAGCGCTGGCGGAACGCCGGCGAGGAACCGGCGGTGTTGTTGTGGTTTACGGTGCGATGAATCGGCCGTTTCGGAAATGAAAACCGGGCGGGAATTCCGTGAGGATTCCCGCCCGGTTTCGTTGGATTTCCCAGTGCCATCCGCCGGCTCCGCCGGCGGAGATCGACGCCGAGCTGGAGGCGTTGGAGAGGCGAATTATGAGATTGTTGCGGGAGGTGACGGAGTGAACGAGCTGATTCATGATATCCGGGAGCTGATTCAATCCGCCCGCCGGTCTGCCGCGCATTCCGTCGATCTGATTCAGGTGCTCACCAACTTCGAGATTGGCCGGCGCATTGTCGAGCACGAACAGGGGGGCGAGGAGCGGGCGGAATACGGCAAGGCCCTGCTCAAGGAGCTTTCCGGCGCCTTGACTGCAGAGTTCGGGCGGGGTTTTTCCGAGCGGAATTTGAGAAGTATGCGCAAGTTTAATCAGATTTGCCGTGACCGGTATTCCAGGATTCGGCAGATGCCATCCGCCGAATTGCCAAGGCATGAAAAATCCCCGACGCCATCTGGGAAATTGGCGCATCCCGCGCAAACACCTCAGATTTGGCAGACGGAATCTGCCAAATTCAATTCGCCTTTCCATTTGAGCTGGTCCCAATACGTCTTTCTGATTTCCATCGACAATCCGGAAGAGCGCAGCTTCTGCGAAAAGATCTCACCGGCCAAAGAACGCCGCGCCGCCCTGATCACCGCCGCCGGAACCGGGCAAATTCCCGTCGAGGAGATGAGCGCATGAATACCGTGCCCGCCTCCATTCCGGTCCTGCGCTGGGCGGCCGAACGGGCCTGGCTCTCCGATGATACGTTGCGGAAGCGTTTCCGCAAATGGCCGTTGTGGCTCACCGGCGAGGCGCAACCGACGTTGCGGCAATTGGAGAATTTTGCGCGGCTTACCCACACCCCGATCGGCTACTTCTTCTTGCCCGAACCGCCGGAACTGGAACTGCCGATACCGGATTTTCGCACCCTGCGCGATGAAGCCCTGACCGAGCCCAGCAGCGCTTTGCTGGACACGCTCTATCTCTGCCAGCAGCGGCAGGATTGGTTCCGCGACCATGCCCGCATGCACGGCCTGCCCCGGCTCCCCTTTGTGGGTGGCGCAACCGTGGAGGACCCAAGCGAAACTGTGGCCGAATCCATGCGGCAGTCTTTGGCCCTTTCCATTGCCGAGCGGCAGCGGCTCTCCACCTGGACGGATGCCACGCGCCAACTCATCGCCAAGACGGAAGAAGCCGGGGTGCTGGTGATGACCAGTTCCATTGTCGGCAGCAACAGCCACCGCAAACTGGACGTGGGCGAATTTCGCGGTTTCGCCCTGGCCGACGAGTTGGCGCCGCTGGTCTTCCTCAACGGCGCCGACAGCAAGGCGGCCCAGATGTTTACCCTTGCCCATGAGCTGGCCCACGTCTGGCTGGGAGAAAGCGGGGTATCCGATCCGGAGGCGGGGAGCATCCCGGAACAACGGATGGAGCGATGGTGCAACCGTGTGGCTGCGGAACTGCTGGCGCCGCTCGAAGAACTGCGCGAGGCGTACCAACCCGACGCGCCGGTGGCCGAGGAAATTCAACGTCTGGCCCGCCTGTTCAAAGTGAGTACCCTGGTGGCCTTGCGCCGCCTGTTCGATGCGGGATTCATCGACCAGGCCACCCTCTGGCGGATTTATCGGCAAGAGGTGGAGAGAATCCGGGCGCAGGATCGTGGGGGCGGCGGCGGGGGCAACTTTTATCGCACCTTGGGGGCTCGCACCGGCAAGCTCTTTGCCCGGGCGATTCTTGCCAGCACTCTGGAGGGACAAACCCTGTTTCGGGATGCCTTCCGCCTACTTGGGGTGCGAAAAACATCCACTTTTTATGAAGCGGCGCGCGAGCTGGAGGTGATGCCGTGACCTACCTCCTCGATGCCAACGTATTCATTCAGGCCAAAAATCTCCATTACGGCCTGGATTTCTGCCCCGCGTTCTGGGATTGGTTGATCGAAAACAATGCCTCCGGCCGGGTATTCAGTATCGACAAGGTGGCGAATGAGATCGGAGCGGGCGCCGACGAGCTTACCGACTGGATGCGAAATACCGGCAGCGGCCTGTTTCTGAAAACCAATCCGGAAACTGCCGCGCAATTCGGCAGAGTAAGTGACTGGGCGACTGGCCAGCGGTACGAACCGGCCGCGATCAACACCTTTTTCCAGGTGGCGGATTTTTACCTTGTCGCTCACGCTCTTGCGGGGAATCACACGGTGGTGACGCACGAGGTGCCCGCCAACTCCCCCAAAAGGATCAAAATTCCCAACGTATGCATCGGCCTCGACCTGCGGGTCATGACGCCATACGAAATGCTGCGGCGGGAGAGGGCCAAGTTCGTATTGGGCGGGACGCCATGAAACCAACCTCCGATGCCGCCTTTGAAACTGCCATCGAAACGGTGTTGCTGAATGACGGATACGGCAAACTGGCCTCCATCGCCTTCGACGCCGAACGGGCCATCGAGTTAGGAAATCGATCCGGATCGGCTTCATGAGGTCAAGGCCGGGCTGGGCGGAACCGGCCATCTTCCGGAACGCTGGACATTTTTCGGTCATTCTGGCAAATATCCGTTTTGAC